>NZ_CEVIVD010000014.1:15431-16839 GCF_982290655.1 Protofrankia sp. CiP1_Cm_nod3 | reverse complement strand
TCGAGGAGAAGGCATCATGACCGGGCGGACAGTGGTGATCTCGCCGGCTCCCACCGCAAACGGCGACCTGCATCTGGGCCATCTGGCGGGCCCGTTCCTGGCGGCCGACGTGTACACCCGGTACGCACGCGCGACCGGCCGCGAGGTGCTGCTCGGCACCGGCATCCAGGACACCCCGAGCTACGTGGTGACCACGGCCCACCGGCTGGGCACGACGCCGGCGCGGCTGGTGGCCCGCTCCGCCCGGCAGGTGGAGGCGTCCCTGGCCGCGGCGGGGATCGGCGTCGACGGCTTCACCGGCGTCGACGAACGGTTCACCAAGACGGTCTGGGGCTTCCTGGAGCGACTGCACGCCGCCGGGAAGCTCCGGGCGCGGACGATGACGTTCCCGTACCTGCCGCGCACCGGGCAGTACCTGGTGGACGGGTACGTGCGCGGAAGCTGCCCGGTCTGCCTGGCCGACGGGTGCGCGGGGCTGTGCGAGAGCTGCGCCCATCCGGTCGCCGCGGGGGAGCTGCTCAACCCGCGTTCGACCATGTACCCGGACGAGCCGGTGCGGCCGCGCCAGGCGCGGGTCCTGGTGCTGCCCATGGAGGAGTACCGGGACGGGCTGCGCGACTACTTCGCCGGCCACGCCGCGATGATGCGCCCGCACATGGCGCAGGCCGTCCAGCAGATGCTCTCCCGGCCGCTGCCGGACTACCCGGTCACCTACCCGGGCTCCTGGGGCATCCCCGCGCACTTCCCCGAGGTCCCCGGGCAGGTGATCAACCCGAACGCCGAGCCGATGGCGTGGAGCATGTACTGCTCCGCGCTGGCGGCCGAGCGCCGGGGCACGCCGCTGGCTGCCGAGGACGAGCTGTGGCTGGCCGGGTCCGGCTCGAGCGTGGTCTACTTCCTCGGCTTCGACAACATCTACCCGTTCGCGGTCGCCGGGACCGCGATGCTGCTGGCGCACGACGGCCGCTACGACCTGCCGGAGCTGTTCCTCACCAACGAGTTCTACGAGCTGGACAACGCGAAGTTCTCCACCAGCCGGGGCCATGTGCTGGGGGGACGGGAGCTGGCGGCCGAGGTGCCGAGGGACCTGATCCGCTTCCACCTGGCCGCGACCAGCCCGGAGTTCCAGCGCACCAGCTTCAGCCGCGAGGAGCTGGCCCGGATCACCCGCTCGCGTCTGGTCGAGCCGTGGAACCGGGTGGCGGCCGAGATCGACAGGTGGGCCGGCCGAGGGCCGCTGGCGGTGTCCGAACGTTCCCGGGCAGCCGCCGCGCGCGTCACCGAACGTTTCGTCGCGGCCTACGACATGCCCTACTTCAGCCTCAACCGGGCGGCCGAGACGCTCGTCGAGCAGCTGGCCCGGCTGGCCGGGTGGACCGCGGGCCAGGGCTCGGGCACGGGCACGGGC
>NZ_CEVIVD010000014.1:13661-14720 GCF_982290655.1 Protofrankia sp. CiP1_Cm_nod3 | reverse complement strand
AACCCGGTGTCCAGCTCGTTCGACCAGCACCGGGCGATGCGGGCGCTCGACCCCGCCGACCGGGCCGCCACCCGGCGGGTCGCGGCCGCCCATCACGAGTGGCTGGCGCTGGAGCGGCTGCTGGGCGCCAGGCTCTACCGCCGCGTCGGCGTGGTGACCGCCTGGCCCGCCGACGAGGCCGAGGCGGTGGCCGCGGCCGGTGCCGGCGCCGGCCTGCCCGTCGAGCTCGTCGAGCCGGCGAAGCTGCCGCACCTGAGGTTCCCCGCCGGCGCGGTGGGGGTGCTCGAGCACGACGCCGGTGTGCTGCTGGCCTGCCGGGTCCTGACAGCCGTGGCCCGGTGGCTGGACGCGCACCCCGCGGTGACGGTGCTGCCGGGGCGGGAGGTCGTCTCGGTCGACGCCGAGATGGGACGGGTCGTGCTGGCCGGCGGCGAGCGGCTGGGCGCGGACCTGGTCTTCGTCGCAGCGGGGCCGTGGTCGCGCGAGCTGGTCGACCTGCCGATGGTGCTCTACCGCCAGGCCATGGTGTACCTCACGCCGCCCGCGGAGCTGGTGCGCTGGTGGGAGCGCGCGCCCAGCGCGGGGCGGGTCGGCGCCGACGGGCGGTCCTGGCTGCTGCCACCGGGCGAAGGGACGCTGCTGAAGGTCAGTTCCAGCGCGGTGTGCCGGGAGGCCGACGCGGTGGCCGGCCCCACGGACGGGCCCCCTGCCAGCCCCACGGGCGGGGCCGCGGGCGGGGCCACTGCCGGCCCCACGGGCAGGGCCGCAGACGGCTCCGACGGCGCCGGCGCCTGGCCGGATGGCGCCGGCTCCTGGCCGGTCGGCGTCGACCAGCTGGTGGCGTCGATCCTGACCGGCCCGGAGCGCTACACCGTGCGGCGGGTCAGGCAGTGCCACTACCTGGTCGACGCGGGCACCGGCGGCGCCCGTCTCGTCCGTCCCGGCCCGGCGGTGTGGGCGTGCGCGGCCGCCGGCGGCGACGGGTTCCGCACCGCGCCCCTGGTCGCCGCGCGGATAGCCGCACAGGTCACCGAGAACGCCGAGATCACCGAGAACGCC
>NZ_CEVIVD010000014.1:5985-13551 GCF_982290655.1 Protofrankia sp. CiP1_Cm_nod3 | reverse complement strand
GGAAGGAACACGCATGAACAGCTCCGGGAACGTGCTGCTGGTGATCGGCAGTGGGCTGCGGCTCTACCGCGAGTACCTGGTCCGATCGGCCGCCGCGCGGGCGCGGGAAGCGGGCCTCGGACTGGTACTGATCAACAACCTCCGGCCCACCTGGCAGCGCGGCTACTTCGACGAGATCACCGTGGTCAACGTCTTCGACCACGACCTGCTGGCCAGCACGGCCCGCGAGGTGGCGGCCAGGCGCACGGTCCTCGGCGTGCTGTGCTGGGACGAGCCGCTGGTGATGTCCGCCGCCGGGCTCGCCGCCGAGTTCGGCGTGCCGGGCCTGAGCATCCCCGGTGTGCACGGGTGCCGCGACAAGTACGACACCCGCTCCCGGCTGACCGCCGCCGGCCTGCCGCAGCCGGGGTTCGAGATGACGGCCACCGTCGAGCAGGCCCGGGCGGCGGCGGAGCGGATCGGCTACCCGGTCGTGGTGAAGCCCCGCGCGCTCGGCGCCAGCATGGGCGTCGTCCTCGCCGCCGACGATGCCGAGCTGGACGCGGCCTTCCACGTCGCCTCGCAGGCCAGCCTGATCGGCGACGAGTCGTACCAGGGGGGTGCCCTCGTCGAGGGCTACGCCGTGGGCCCCGAGATCAGCGTCGACGCCGCCGTGCACAAGGGCGAGTACCTGCCGATGTTCGTGGCGCGCAAGCGGACCGGAGCGCATCCCTACTTCGAGGAGACCGGCCATGTCGTCGACGCGGCCGACCCGCTCCTGCGCGACCCCGTGCTGATCGACACCCTGGCGCGGGCGCACCGGGTGCTCGGGATCGAGAACGGCATCACCCACGCCGAGGTGCGGCTCACCGAGCGAGGGCCGCTGATCATCGAGATCAACGGCAGGCTCGGCGGTGACCTGATCCCGTTCCTCGGCCTGATCGCCACCGGTGTCGACCCGGGGGAGGTGCTCGTCGACGTCGCCGTCGGGCAGCGGCCGGACATCGCGCCGGTCCGGCGCGGCGTCGCCGGCATCCGGTTCGGCTACCCGGAGCGGGACTGCCGGGTGCGCTCGGTCCGGGTGCCGCGGGCGGCGCCCGGGCTGGTCACCGCGTCCCCGATGGTCGAGCCCGGGACCACGCTGCGGCTGCCGCCGGGCGGCTACATCGCCCGCCACTCCTTCGTGGTGTGCCAGGCCGACGACACACCGACCTGCCTCGAGCGGCTGGACGCGGCGAGCGCGCTGGTCACGCTGGACGCCGACCCGGTCGCGCCGCCCCCGCCCGGCACGGCTCTGGAGATGCCCGCCGGCCTGCTGGACGTGGACGAATGACGATCAACTATGACGGGCGGCTGTTCCGCAGGGCCGGCGGCGGTGACGGCACGGTCGCCCGCTACCACCAGGACGGCGATCTGGTGTGGGCGGACTTCGCCGGCGGGCAGGTCCGCCGCGGGGCGATCATCGGTACCTGCGGGCCGGAGGGCACCCTGCGGCTGGCCTACACCATGGCGCTCGTCGACGGCCGGGTGATCTCCGGGCACACCGTGAACACCCCGCAGCCGGGTGACGGCGGACGGCTGGTGCTGCGCGAGGAGTGGGAGCGCTACGGCGCGCACGCCGAGACCGGGGTCTCCTACCTCGAGGAGGTGGGCTGAGATGACCGGGCCGGCCGGAGTGTCCGGGCCGGCCGGGGCCACCAGACCGGTCGGTACCGCCGGGGCGGCTGGGGCCGCTGGGCCGGCCGGCGCTGCCGGGGCGGCTGGCTGGCCGGGCCTGGGCGGCCTGGTCGACGGCCGCCTGCGGCTGCCGGGCGACGCCGGCTTCACCGCGGCGAGCCGGCCGTTCAACGAGCGCTACCAGCACGTCCGGCCCGCCGCGGCGCTGACGGTGGCGAACGCCGCCGACGTCGGCCGGGCGATCGGCTGGGCCCGCGAGCACGGCACGCCGTTCACCGTCCGGGGCGGCGGGCACAGCTACACGGGCAGCTCGGTCGGCACCGGGCTGGTGCTCGACCTGCGCGCGCTGGACGAGGTGCGGGTCGACCCGTCGAGCGGGCTGGTCACCGTCGGCGGCGGCGCCCGGATGAAGGCGATCTACGCCGCGCTGCGCCTGCACGGCCTGGCGTTCCCGCTGGGCAACTCCGACGACGTCGGGATCGGCGGGCTGGTGCTCGGCGGCGGTGTCGCGGCGGTGTCACGCGCGTTCGGCCTGACCTGTGACGCGCTGGTGCGCACCGACGTCGTCCTCGCCGACGGCACGACGCTGGCCTGTAGCGAGGCCGAGAACGCCGACCTGTTCTGGGCCTGCCGCGGGGGCGGCGGTGGGAACTTCGGGGTGAACACCTCCTTCACCTTCCAGGCCCGGTCGGTGCCGCCCGTCAGCTCCACCTGCCTGCTGCTGTGGTCCTGGGAGCATGCGCCCGAGGTGCTGAGCACCGCGCAGGAGATCATGCGGCGCGCGCCGGAGGAGTTCGCCGCCCGGATCGGCGTGAGCCGCGCGCCAGGCCAGGACGGCGTGGTCTCGATGATCGGGCAGCACCTCGGCCCGGCCGTGGAGCTGCGGGAGCTGCTCACACCCGCGCTGGCCGCCGCCACGCCGTACCGGGCGGACGTCGCCGACCGGACCTACTGGGAGGCCGCGGACTACCTGCACCACACCACCTCGGGCGGCGCGTTCGCGGTACGCACCCGGTGCGTGCCGGAGCCGCTGCCCGAGGAGGGCGTGGCGGCCCTGCTGGCGGCCCTGGAGAAGTGGCCGGGGAGCGGCAACCCGGACGGCGCCGGGGCCGCCCTGTTCACCTGGGGCGGCGCGATCAGCCGGGTGCCGGTGGCCGGCAGCGCGTTCCCGCACCGGGACGCGCTGTTCCTGATCAGCATGGACGCCTCGTGGAGCACCGGCGATCCCGCCGCGGTGCGGCGGGACAACCTGGAGTGGCTGACCGGCCTGCACCGGGAGATGGGCGCGTTCGCCTCCGACGCGGCCTACGTCAACTTTCCCGACCCTGATCTTCCTGACTGGCGGTCGGCCTACTACGGCCCGAACCTGGCGCGGCTGAGCGAGGTCAAACGCCGCTACGACCCCGACCGCGTCTTCCGCTCCGCCCAGGGGATCTAGGTCCTCGCCCAGCTGACCCAGCGCGCCCACCGCATCCAAGGGGAGCGATCACATGACCGAGACACAGACCCACCGCGAGCCCGCCGCGGCCGGCCCCGGCTCCGCCGGCCCTATCAGCCCTATCAGCCCTATCAGCCCTATCAGCCCTGCCGGCTCTGTCAGCCCTGCCGGCCCTGCCGGCCGGGTCAGCCCCGCCGGCCCTGCCGCGCAGGGGCCGCCCCAGACCGGCAAGGAGATTCTCGAGCGCGCCCGGGCGGCCGCCCCGCTGCTGCGGGAGCGCTCCGAGGAGATCGAGCGCGCTCGGCGGCTGCCCCCGGACGTGGTGGAGACACTGCGTGCCACCGGGGTGTTCCGGATGGGCTTCGGGCGCCGGTGGGGTGGCCCTGAGCTCACCTCCGCGGAACAGACCGAGGTCATCGAGGCGCTGTCCTACGGCGACGCGTCCGCCGGCTGGTGCGCGATGATCGGTTCGGACACCGGGCTCTACGCCGCGTTCCTGGACGAGCCGGTGGCCAGGGAGATGTTCCCCAGCCTGGACATGATCACGGCTGGGCTGCTGTTCCCGACCGGGCACGCCGAGCGCGTCCCCGGCGGTTACCGGCTCACCGGCCGCTGGCAGTTCGGCAGCGGTATCACCCACAGCGACTGGGTGATCTCCGGGGCGTTCATCTACCGCGACGGCCAGCCGGAGCCGGGCCCGGACGGGGATCCGCACGACTCGCGGCTGATGATGGTGCCGCGCGAGCAGGTCGAGATCGTCGACACCTGGCACACCACCGGTCTGGCCGGCAGCGGAAGCTGCGACTACGTGATCACGGACGTGTTCGTCCCCGAGGAGCACACCCTCGTCTTCGGGGCCGTGCGCAACGGCACCGGCGCGCTCGCCCAGCCGGAGGTGCACATGCGCAACATGCCCGGCGTGCCGCTGGGCATCGCGCGCGCCGCGCTCGACCATGCCCGCGAGACCGTCGCCGGCCGGGCGCGCCCGTCGGGCGCCGCCGCGGCCGACGACTACCGCGTGCAGGTCGTCATCGCCGGCTGCGAGGCAGACTTCGTCGCCACCCGCAACGGGGTGTACGGCAGCATGCGGCGCCAGCACGACGTCCTGGCCGCCGGGGGCACCTTCGACGATCTCACCCCGGACGAGCGGGCCGCGCTGCCGCTGTCGCGCCTGCACGCCTTCCGAACGGCGCGGTCGATCGTGAGCCGGCTCTACGACCTGCTGCAGACCAGCTCGATCTACCGGCCGTCCCCGCTGGACCGGTGGCTGCGCGACACGAACACGATGTGCCAGCACATCGTCGCTCAGGACCGCATCCTGCAGTCGGCCGGTGCCCACCTGCTGGGCGGGCGGCCCGGCTTCCCGCTCTGCCTCGGCATTGTGTGACGTTCCCGAAGGCAGTACCCCGTCCGTGACCATGTGATTCGACATTCGTGTTGTCGGCGCGTTTCTCACGGATGGGCCGACGAAGGACCAGGTGTTCGGACCGGCCGCGGACGGTGGCCGCCCGCGGTCCCGTCGAACACGACTTCGGCGTCATCGACGTCATCGACGTCATCATTGTGAATGGAAAAAACATGCGACCATTTCGATTTCGATCCGCCGTCTGCTCCGTGGCAGTGCTCACCGTGCTGCTCGGCGCGTGTGGCACGAGCACCGGGAGCGGTACGGGAAATACGAGCGGCACCGGCCCGGGCGGGCAGTCGGTCATCAGTTACAGCCTGACCGAACCGGAGAACCCGCTGATCCCCGGCGACACGACGGAGGTCGGCGGCATCGGGGTGCTCGGCGCACTGTTCAAGGGCCTCGTGGAGTACGACGCGAAAACGGCCGCGCCGCGTAACGCCGTCGCCGAGTCCATCCAGACCACGGACGCAAAGGTCTATACAATCAGACTGAAGCCCGGGTGGACCTTCCATGACGGCACGCCGGTCACGGCCAGGAGCTTCGTCGACGCCTGGAACTACACCGCCTACTCCCCGAACAGGATGCAGGGCGCGAACTACTTCTCGCATGTCGAGGGTTTCAGCAAGGTGAACAACACGACGCCGGACGGCGGGCAGCCGGACGCCCTGCCGCCCGCGAAGGAGCTGCCAGGCCTGAAGGTCGTCGACGACAGCACCTTCGTCGTGACCCTGTCCGCGCCGTTCTCCACGTTCGCCACCCAGCTCGGCTACGCGGCCTTCTTCCCCCTGCCGGCGAGTTTCTTCGCCGACCGAAAGGCCTACGAGGGCCATCCGGTCGGCAACGGCCCGTTCCGGTTCGTTTCGCACACGAAGGGGAAGAACCTCGTCGTGCGGCGCTACGACAACTATGCCGGCGAGAAACCGCACATCGACGGCGTGGACTTCCGTTTCTACGCGAACCTCGACGACGCCTACGCGGACGTGCTGGCGAACAGACTCGACTATCTCTCGTTCACGCCGTGGTCGTCGACGGTCAACGACAGGATCAAGACTGATCTCCCGGACTCCCGTCGCGTCTCCTACAGGTACCTCGGATACCAGGCGATCGCTTTTCCCCTCTATGACAGGCGTTTTGCCGACGCGAGGCTGCGGCAGGCCGTCTCGATGTCCATCGACCGGGTCGACCTGATCAAGAAGGTCTTCAACGGCGCTCGGACGCCGGCCGACGGCCTGGTGGCGCCGAACGTGCAGGGCCACCTCGACAACCAGTGCGGGGAGCTGTGCACCTACCAGCCCGAGAAGGCCAGGAAACTGTTCGAGGAGACCGGGTTCCAGGGGCCGGTCGTGCTGACCTCCAACGTCGACTCCGCCAATCAGCAGTGGATGGAGGTGACGTGCGCGTCGATCCAGCGGACGCTCGGTCGGGAGTGCAGGTTCGAGCCGGTACCGACGCTCGGTGAGTTCCGCAGGAAGCTCGACGACAGGACGATAGGCGCGATCTACCGCACTGCCTGGGTGGCCGACTACCCGTCGATCGAGAACTTCCTCAACCCGCTGTTCAGGACCGGCGGCTCGTCCAACGTCGGCCAGTACTCCAGCCCCGCCGTCGACGCGCTGCTCACCCGCGCCGACGGGGCGCCGTCGCAGCAGGAGGGCGAGAAGCTCTACCAGCAGGCCGAACGGCTCGTGCTGCAGGACATGCCGACGGTCCCGATCTGGTACCAGAGCGCCACGGCCGCCTGGTCCGCCCGGCTGCGCAACGTCGTCCCCACCCAGTTCCGTGAACTGGACCTGCGCAGCGTCACGGTCTCCTGAATCCCGTTTCTCCAGAATCATTCTCTCGCAACCGCCGAACGCGCCGGTCAGGTAACCATACGTATCCCCCCGGACGATGGCACGCTTCGATGGACGCCGGCCACCGGAGAAGATCGGCGCAATTTTGTCGTTGTGTACGCTTTTGCGGCCAAAAAGCGTACACAACGACAAACTCTCCTGGATCATGGCCTGTGCGGGTGGTCGTGGATGGGATCCGCGCTACTTGACCGGCGCTCTGGAAATCTCCCCCCGGCACCCGGCGTATGCGGCGGTGACGGTCACGCAATTTCGCTGGACGTGTCACCTGCCGGCGGGGCAGGATGGCCGCGTGCCGAGACCATCTCGTTACGCCGGGCGTGTCAACACGTGAAACGTACGCTTAAGGCGTACTCAAGTACGCTTTCGTACTATTTCTCCCATGGGACTTCTCGCAGACAAAGTGATTATCGTTGCGGGCGCCAGTCGGGGCATCGGCGCCGCGGCGGCCCGGCTGTTCGCTGAGGAGGGCGCCCGGGTCGTCCTGGGGGCGCGCAGCAGCGACGAGCTCGCGAAACTGGCCGGCCAGCTGACCGCTGACGGCTTCGACGCAGTCGCCGTGACCGTCGACCTCAGCACGTCGGCCGGGGCGGAGTCACTCGTCCAGGCGGCGCTGGAACGGCATGGAAGACTGAACGGGGCATATCTCAACGCGGCCACCGGGGACGAGCTCGGTAGGAGGCTGACCGAGATCACCGAGGACTCCTGGGACACCGTGCAGGGCCTGACGCTGCGTGGCACCTGGCTGAATCTCCGCGCCCAGATACCCGAACTGGCGAAGGCCGGTGGCGGTGCGATCGTGATCGCGGGCAGCGTGGCCGGACTGGTCGCAGGGATCGGAGACTCGTCCTATCAGGCGGCGAAGGCCGGTGTCACCGGACTCGCGCGTGCGGCGGCCCAGGAGTACGCGGCACAGGGAGTTCGGGTGAACGTCGTCGCCCCCGGCGCCATTCTGACCGATGGCGTGGCCGCCACGTTCGCGCAGTATCCGCAGTTGCGTGACCGCTTTGAGAACCACACCCCGCTCGGCCGCCCCGGCACGCCGAACGAGGTCGCCGAAACGGTGGCCTGGCTGCTCAGCGACCGATCCTCCTACATCACCGGAGTCACGCTCCCTGTCGACGGCGGCCTGTCGGCGACGAGGTTCTAGCGATATCTAGCGATATCTAGCGGTAGTTTCCTGGATCGATGCCGGGCGAATGGTCCGGTATCGT
>NZ_CEVIVD010000014.1:5100-5577 GCF_982290655.1 Protofrankia sp. CiP1_Cm_nod3 | reverse complement strand
CGGTTGTCTCCGAGGCAGAAGGTGCGGTCCGGCGGCGACCGGGCGTAGAAAGTCGTGAACGCCTGGGACGCCGCGAAACTCGCCGCCGACGGCAGCTCCTCGGCGCGGCGGGCGATACAGACCGTCTCGGAACGGATCGGCGCTGTCCTGGCCTCACTCGTCAACTTTCACAACCCGTCACTTGTCGCGATCGGTGGATCCCTGGTCGGCGAGAGCCTGCCGTCCGGTCGCGTCCAGTGGCGTGGTGTACGGAGGGTGATTTCGCATGATTCGGGTTCGGGCTGTGCGGTGGCCGTGATGAGCACCGCGCGTACCCGACCATATTCGGCGGACATGCCCACAAAAGACTCGTCGATCCCCGGGAATCGTCGTGCCCCGGGAATCGTCGTGCCCGTCAGCGTGATCTCCCTTGAGGGTCTCCCATATGGTAGCCTGTGAACAGGCTGATGATTTCGCAAACATCGACATGATGTCGAT
>NZ_CEVIVD010000014.1:4321-4984 GCF_982290655.1 Protofrankia sp. CiP1_Cm_nod3 | reverse complement strand
GTGGTAGTCGGTTGTTGCCATCCGGCGGGGTACCGTCGGGGTGAGGTGGCCGTCGTGACGGCGCATCAGACCTTTTCCGTTCTCGACCGCGTCGACCTCGACCGGTTCGACGACGACGGCGGTGCTCCCGACCGGCTGTCCTTCACTCCGTCCGTGCCGGGCACCCAGCCGCTGGTGACTCTGCCCGACACCGCACCCGAGCATGTACCCGAGCATGCGCGCGAGGTGCTCCGGTTGGCCGGCGCCGGCTCGCTGACCGGTTCGACGGACGAGATCCTGCGCACTGCCGGGGTGGCGTCCCCTCCGTGACCGACGTGCAGTCAGAAAGTTACCGACCGTCCGCGCATCCCGGCGGCGGGGTGGCCGAGCGAGTGGTCAGTTGCGACCTCACCTTCGATGTCGGGGAACCTGCGGACGTCGCCCTCCACATCGCCGCGGCCAACGGCCGGGCAGTCCGTGCCGAGCGGCTCGACGTGACGATGGACAGGAGGGTGCTCCCGGTCGCGGTCGAGCTGGCCACGCCACACGGTGGTCGACTGCATCTTCTGCGCACACCCCCGGGAATCCTGTCCGTGTCCTACCGGGCGGAACTCGGCCCCCCGCCTGCCACCGCCGGACAACCGGCCGCAGCCATCCGCGGCGACCTGCCTGACCTGCCTGACC
>NZ_CEVIVD010000014.1:0-4065 GCF_982290655.1 Protofrankia sp. CiP1_Cm_nod3 | reverse complement strand
TCTGGAGCAGCTGACCTACCTGCGGGCGAGCCGCTACTGCCCGTCGGATCACGATGTCGGGTTCGCGGTCGCCGAGTTCGGCGGCCTGCCACCCGGACGCCCCCAGGTGGAGGCGATCACACAGTGGATTCACAGCCGGGTGGGTTATGTCCCGGGCTCCAGCAACGTCCACAGCTGCGCCGATGATGCGCTGCTCACCGGGCAGGGAGTATGCCGCGATTTCGCCCATCTCGGGATCACGTTGTGCAGGGCTCTCCAGATACCCGCGCGCTTCGTCGCCGTGTACGCGCCCGGCCTGGCCCCGATGGATTTCCACGCCGTCTTCGAGGCATGGTTCGACGGTGCGTGGTGGACCTACGACGCCACCCGCCGAGCCCCCCGAGAGGGCATGGTCCGCATCGCAACCGGTCGCGACGCGGCTGACACGGCCTTCGTCAACGTCCTGCGAGGCATCGTCGTCCTCCAGTCGATGGAGGTGACCGCGACGGTCACCGGCTTACTCCCCATCGACGACAGCCTCGCCCCCCACCGGCTCTGCTGATCGCGGGCCAGGACCTGCCTGGGGGAGCAGGCCCAGCCGATCACCGCTCTCGTTGACGACAGGCGGCACCACCCGAGGACCGGGCCGGCGCCTCTACCAGGCGACCGGCAGCACGAGCGGGTAACGCCAGATCGACACCGTGTTCCACCGCACGTCCCGCGCGGGTACGGCCAGCCGCAGTCCGGGGAAACGGGTGAGCAGTGTGCCAATGGAGACCTGGAGCGTCATGCGCGCCAGATGGGATCCGAGGCAGTGGTGGCTGCCGTATCCGAAGGTCATATGCGGGACGGGATCCTTCCGTCCGAAGTCGAGTTCGTCGGCACGGTCGTAGACCAGTTCGTCGCGGTTGGCGGTCAGATATGACACGTGCACGGTGTCACCAGCCCTGATGGTGACACCGTCGAAGTCGATGTCCTCCAGGGCCACCCGCGGAATGCCGACGCCCTGACGGAACGGGATGTGCCGCAGCAGCTCCTCAATGGCCTGCGGCAGTATCTCGGGATGGGCGCGCAGCTGGCCGAGCTGCACGGGGTGCGTCAGCAGCGTGTAGACGATGTTGCTGATGTTGTACGTGGTGGTGTCGTGACCGGTGACCAGCAGGAGCATGGCCAGCACGGACAGTTCCTCCTCGTTGAGGATCTCGCCGCCGATCCGTGCGGTGGCGAGCGCGCTGACCAGGTCGTCGCCGGGGACACGGCGGCGTTTTGCGGTCAGCTCGGCGAAATAGGCCCGCAGTTCCGCCTTCGCTTCCACCGCCGAAGTCTGGTCGACGGCGCTCATGGACATCATGGCCGAGGCACACCGGCGAAGTTGGGGCCGGTCCGCCTCGGGGATGTCCATCAGTGCGCAGATCGTCATGAGCGGCAGCCGGCCCGCCAGATGATCAGCGAGATCCGCCGGCGCGCCATGCCTGGCCATTCTGGTCAGCAGCCCGTCCGTGGCCTGCTGGGTCCAGGGCCGCAGTTTCTCGACCTGGCGCGTGGTGAACGCCTTGAGGATCAGGCTGCGCACCCTGTTCAGCGCGGGCGGATCCATGAGGTTGATCGACTCGGGCTGCGCGATGGGGGCAGGCGTGATCCGCGGGAAGTCCCGCCCGATCAGCGCGGCCCGGCTGAAACGCCGGTCCGCGGTGACTGTCCGCACGTCCGCATCGCGGGTGACCAGCCAGCAGTCGCCTTCCCCGTATGGCATCCGGACGCGGGTGACGGGGGCCTCAGCCCGCATCCGGGTCATGAAGGGGTCTGGTTCCAGGGCGTCGTCGTGCCGGAACGGGCACGTCGGCACGGAGTTCGAGATGGACATCCCACACGGCCTTTCCAGTAGGAAACTACAATCGACATATCCGGTGTCGACCAGGCTGTCCGGGGAACGCCAAAAACTGATGGAAAGCCCGCGGTGGCGTCCGGCCCGGAGCGGGGCGACGGGTCCAGGCTCAGGCCTGCTCTTCGACCCGGTCCGCCCTCTTTGCTGTGAAGGGGTCTGCCTGCCAGCGCCCGACCGACATCTCAGCCGTGATCCCGGGACCAAAGCCTGCCAGGATACCGCATCCACCGTTCGGGACCCCGCCTTCGGTAAAGATTCGCCGAAGGGCGTCGAGTACGACGGCGCTCGCGATGTTCCCATACTCGGTAAGCGTCGCCCTGCTATGGCGAAACTCGTTGGGTGCGACATCGAGAAAACGGCTCAGGTCGTCCAGGATGCGGGGCCCGCCAGCGTGGATCACGTAGAAGTCCAGCAGCGATGCGTTCCAGCCGTTCTCTGCTGCCAGGTCTCGCAGGACCGGCGCCAGCGGTTCCATGGTCTTCGGGACGCGTCGGTCGAGCTGGAAATGAAAGCCGGTAGCTTTCACGGCGTAGGAAATCCATTGCTCGGTGTTCGGTATCAGGTAGGAACCGGTCCGTTCCAGGCGCATGCCTGTCCCTCCGGAGGCGCGCACCACGGCGGCCGCTACGGCGTCGCCGAACAGGCCGTTCGACAGCAGGCTGCCGATCTCGACATCGGTGGGCTGGTAGCAGAGCGAGCAGAACTCGCAGGCCACGATCAGAGCGTTTGATCCGGGATGGGCGGTGCAGAAGTCAAATGCGCGGTTTATCCCTGCTCCGCCAGCCGCACAGCCCAGCTGGGCAATGGGGAGCTGGCGTGTCTCCGGTCTGAACCCGAGCTTGTTGATGAGCCAGGCCGTCAGCGACGGCATCATGAACCCGGTGCAGGACAGGTATACTATCATGTCGATATCAGCAGGCGACATCTCCGCATTTCGGAGCGCGCGGTGCACAACGTCCGGAACCCGAGCCCTGGCCTCTTCCTCGTAGATGTGGTTCCTGATCTCAAAACCTGGGTGCTTCAATGTCTCGTCAATCGGACGAACAATGTGGCGCTTGACGACGCCGGTGTTACTTATGAGGCGCAGGGCGAGGGGGAGGGCAGGGTGATCTCTGTGAAGACGCTGAGCCAGTTCAAGAGTCTCACCCATGGTCAGGATATTTTCTGGAACCGCGACAGCCGGTTCACACAGAACGGGCATCAGCAGATTCTCCTTCAGAGCCAGGGGCCGTGGGAGGCTGTATAGCAGACGAAGCTGGATCGTCTCCGTCCACGGTTCGACCGGTTATGATACTGCTGTCGGGCAGCCGGGCGGCGACTGAATGTTGCCGGCGCAGACCGTGGTCGTCCGGTTACAGGAGACAGGTCAATGTCTGAAGGCCACGGAGAGTGCGCCGATCGGGACCGGGCTTCGCCGGGAAACAAGATTCATCAGGACGTTTCGTGTCGCGCATGGGGACGACCGTAGTGTTCCTTCTCGTCGTGCTGGCAAAAACTACCGGACAGGTCACCTGTTCCTGGCGGGAACAAAAAGAAAGACCGGGCCCTGTTGTGGAGATACCCTGAACCAATAGCCACCAAACAATAACGGCCTCGCCGTCGAGGCCGAATTGACGGGATTGCATATCTGGCGTCGTGATGTCCCTGACGGCAGGCTTTGCGTCGGGCATTCGGTACCGCCCATTTCCTTACTCGTCCAGATCGGACGTTACCCGGCGCATCGTGGTGAATCCTCCGGCAAGCAGCGCGGCCGCGAGGGCGGCACGGTAGCCCGGCTGCCCAGCGGCTGATCCTCCTGGCCGGTCGTGATCAGCGGCGGCGGAAGATGCCGCTGCGGCGGCCGGGGCGTGGATCAGGCGGCCTGACCGGCGGGATCACCTGGGGTGTGACGGGGTGCCAGCCGGCGGGCAGGGGCAGGGGCGCGTCCTCCGCGAGGCGCCGGATGGCCGGGTCGTAGCCGTCCAGCTCGCCCGGCTCGAAACGGACGGTCTTGATCACCCAGCAGAAGGAGCCGCCCGGCTCACCGACCAGCTTGTAGGAGCCGTCCGGCAGCAGAACCGCCCACCCATCCTGAAGACCGATCACGGTAGCGATCCGCCGTCCGGTGGTGGTCTCCCACAGCCGGACCGTGCCGTCGTTGCTGCCGGTGGCGATGGTGGTGCTGTCGGGGGAGAACGCCGCCGACCACACCCGGCTGGTGT
>NZ_CEVIVD010000013.1:59369-60392 GCF_982290655.1 Protofrankia sp. CiP1_Cm_nod3 | reverse complement strand
CCCCCCATCTAGCGCCTTTGGCGCGAGATGGGGCCCCTGCCTCTGGGGTGGGCCGTCGGGAGTGGCTTCGGGATCATCTTCGCGATGATCCCGAAGGGGGCGGTTGGTTGGGCTGTGGGCTGCTGTGGGAATGTTGGTGGCTTTTGGGATGAATTGTAGGGAAAGGGTAGTTTCGGGGTTGTTTTGATGATGATTTTTAGGGGGCTGTGCATGCGAGGGCCTGCTCGCCGTGGGCGCCTGGGCTTCGGGGTGATCCTGTGAAGGACGTGGCTGGTCGGGGCGGGTGTGTGTCGCGTGATACCGGCGTCGCGGCGTGGGTCCGCCCGGCGGGTGGGTGACCTACGGCTGGCGGGTGCGGGGGGGTGGCCGGCGGGAGAGCAGGCCGGAGGTCTGCAGGACCCGGAGTTCGATCGCGAGTTCGTGGACCTCCGGCGGCAGCGACCGATGGTTGGCGGCCAGAGCGATCAGGGCGGTCTGTGTCCGGTCGGCGAGGCTGTCCAGGGCGCGCTGGTGCGTACGCATCTGGGCGCGCTCGTCCTGGAGCACGCGCAGGGTCTCCTCCTGCCAGCGCCGGGCACGCATCAGGTCCTCGCTGGCGCTCGCGGCCTGCTGTTCGGCGTCCTCCAGGCGTCCGAGCAGATGGTCCAGCTGTTCCAGCCTCGTTGCAAGTTCCGCGACGAGATCATTGCGGACGGTGTTCAGCGATGGGGTCATCAGGCCGCGCCGTCCTCGTCGTGGATATGAGGGACGGCGGCGCGCTGGCTGCCGGCGCCAGAGGTATGGCCAGGGATGAGGAGCCGACGGCTGCCGCCGAGCGAGGATCGGGAGAACCGCGTAGGGAACGGCCTCCTGTGAAAGCCCGACACGATCCATTACGGTAGCTGACAGCGTGGTCCTCGTGAATCCCGTTGGGGAGGTCATGCCATGGGACAATCGGTACAATACGATCAAATCGTACAATTGGCCGTATGGTCATCCTGGCGCGACCGGCCTGCTATGACTGGCCTGCTATGACTGGCCTGC
>NZ_CEVIVD010000013.1:38482-59054 GCF_982290655.1 Protofrankia sp. CiP1_Cm_nod3 | reverse complement strand
CCGGCCCAGTATGACCGTCGATCCGTACGGGTGGTGATTCGTCGCCGGGGCCGGCGAGTGGCGGGGCCGTTCTGATCCGCGCGGCCGGGGTTCGGCAGGCTCGGTTCAGAGCCAGCCGTTCCGTTTGAACGCCCGGTACAGGAAAAAACAGACCGTCACCATCAGGCAGAGGACCGCCGGGTATCCCCAGACCTGGCGCAGTTCGGGCATGTGCTCGAAGTTCATGCCGTAGATACCGGCTATCGCGGTGGGCACCGCGGCGATGGCGACCCAGGCGCTGATACGGCGCATGTCCTCGTTCTGTGCGATGGTGACCTGGGTCAGGGTCGCCTGAAGTATCGAGGAGAGCAGTTCGTCGAACCGGGCGATTCGTGCGGTGACCTCCTCAAGATGGTCGGCGACATCCCGGAAGTACGCCCGGATTCGCGGGTCGATCCCGGTGACGCCGGGCTCGGCCAGCATGCGCAGCGGTGCGTACAGCGGCGTCACGGCGTGCTTGAACTCGAGCACTTCCCGTTTGAGCTGGTAGACCTTGCCGGTGTCGGGCCGCAGCGACCGCTGGAAGACCGACGCCTCGATGGCGTCGATGTCGACCTCTATTTTTTCGGTGACGGCCAGGTAGTCGTCGACGATCTGGTCGCAGATGGCGTGCAGGACGGCCGACGGCCCGTGCCGGAGCACCTGCGGCTGCGTCTCCAGCCTGCTGCGCAGGCTCTGGAGCCCGCCGTGTTCGCCGTGCCGTACGGTGACGACGAAGTCACGGCCGAGGAAGACCATGACCTCCCCGGTGTGCACGATCTCCGATGTCGCCGTCAGCTCCTCGTGATCCACATAGCAGACGGTCTTGAGGACGACGAAAAGCGTCTCCGCGTACTGTTCCATCTTCGGGCGCTGGTGCGCGTTGACGGCATCCTCGACCGCGAGCGGATGCAGCCCGTACACGTCGGCGATGGCGGTCAGCTCGGCCGCGGTCGGCTGGTAGAGGCCGAGCCAGACGAAGCTGTTGCGCTGTTCGCGGGCCGCCCGTAGCGCGTCGACATGGTCGACGGGGCGCGGGTCACGATAGCCGTCCCGGTAGACCTGGCAGGCGACCACCCGTCCCGAGGGAGCCGGGAAAGCTTCCTGATGCCGCCGGCGTCCTTTCGGGTACAGCCGAACCAGGGAGACCCGCCTGGTCACGGCTTCCGCCAGCCAGGCGGTCGTGGTCCCGCGGTCGGCGGGGCCGTGGGGGAGAAGGTGATGCCCGGCATGACGGTCGTCGGAATCGTCACCGAATTTCCGGTCGGTCACATTCGGCTCCTCCTGTCCTCCGGTGCCGGTCATACCGGGGTCCGGACGCTGTCGCGGGCCGCGCGGCCGGGGATGCCGGTGGTGGTGCCGGCGCGGAGGTTTCTGTCACCAGACATGGTCATTTGATTTCTTCCTGCTGGACGTTGTGCCGTCCGGGCGGCCGAAGCCCAGCGGCCCCGTGGACGCTACCGGGGGTACCCGCTGCCTGTCCGGATCATTGTCACAAGTCCGCGCCACCCACCCTGCTACGTCCACCACCGGTGTATCCGATGTGTCCGGCCGGGTATGGGCCATCCTCGTGAACACGGCTTGACCAGTGGACATGATGCGCCGATTCTGGTGTTTCCGGCTCATGAGCCGGCAGGCACGAGGTCGGCGGGCGGTTCGGCCGACCCGGGGGCCGACAGCGGCGCGATCATCTTTTCGCGTCCGGGTTCCTCCCGGATCGGCGACGCCGGGAAGGCCTGGTTTCCGGGGTGTTAGGGGGCGGCGATGACGACCGCGACAGGTTCGGGAGGAGCCCGGACGGGGGACCCGGCGGGAGCCCGGACGGGGAAAACGGGGAAAGAAGCCGGGCCCGACGAGCGGGCCCAGCCGACGGCATCCCTGCTCCGCCTGCTCAGGGCCGCCCATGGGCATGTCGATGACCTTGTCGCTCTGACGTTCTCCGCCGTGGCGGCCCCGGGGGACCCCAGGCGTCCGCTGCGGGCGGCCGACACGGCGGTCGCGGCGATCAGCGCTCACATGTACGCGGTGCAGACCGCCGTCTACCCGGCGGCACGCCGGCACCTTCCGCCGGAGGGCCAGGCGCGGGCCACCGGTCTGCGCCTGGTTGCGCGGGAAACCGAGTCGGTGACACGTGGTATTTCCCAGCATATTCAGGGTGACGTGCACCGGCCGAACGAGTCGATGCGGACGTTGTGCGAACGTCTCGCCGAGCTCGCGGAACGGCATGTGGCTCTCGAGGAGCCCATGCTCGCCGAGCTGGACGAGGCGCTGTCCGAGCAGGAGCGGCGCCGGGCGGTGGCCATGTTCGAACGGTCGGTGCGGCGGGCGCCCACCCGCTCGCATCCGCATCTTCCCCGGACGACCGGCATCGGCGGCCTGATGCTGCGGGCCGCGGGAAGCTGGGATCATGTCCTGGACGCCATGGACGCGCGCGTCGCCGCGGAGACCCCGCCGCGAGCGCCGGTACCCGTGGGGCTGTGGGGCTGGTATCTGCTCGGCCGCCCCGCTCCCGCGCCCCAGCCCGGGCACGCGGCGAGCGGCGGGCGGGGGAACGGCCAGCGGGATGTGGCCCGACCGAAAGGCGGGCGATAGTTCTTGCCGCACGCCGGAGGGTTCACGAGCCGATATACCGGAAGGGCCCGCGGCAGATGTTGTCGGGTGCTCTTCCGGCGCTCATTTCGGATCGTACCTCTGACTGGTGTGGCGGGCGGTGTGCCCGGAAAGGTGCTCAGGGGAGCTGGACGACCTGGGCGGCGTAGACCAGGCCCGCGCCGAAACCTATGAGCAGCGCGAGGCCACCGGACGGTACCTGGCCGCTGGCGAGAATTTCGTCCATCGCGAGCGGAACAGATGCCCCGGAGGTGTTCCCGTGTACTTCGATGTCCCGGGCGACGGTCACCGTCCCGGGCAGGGCGAGCACTCTGCACAACACGTTGATGATGCGGATGTTGGCCTGGTGCGGAATGAACGCGGCGAGATCGTCCGCCGTGACGCCGGCCTCGTCGAGCGCCGCCCGCGCGACGGGCGCCATCTGCCAGGACGCCCAGCGGAAGACCCGCTGGCCCGCCATCCGCATCGTCGGCCAGGGCAGTTCGGGGTTGTCACGCCAGTCCAGATAGGAGCGGTCGTGCGCGATGACGTCCCGGGCGGAGGGATCCGACCCCCACACCACCGGCCCGATGCCCGGCGTCTCGGACGGCCCGACGACAATCGCTCCGGCACCGTCCCCGAACAGGAAAGCGGTGCCCCGGTCATGCGGATCGACGATGTCCGACATGCGCTCGGCGCCTATTACCAGCACATGCCGGGCGCTGCCGGCGAGCACCATGTCGCTGGCGATCGCGAGCCCATGACAGAAACCGGCACAGGCCGCCGATATGTCGAATGCCGTGGCCTTCTCGGCGCCGATCCTGGCGGCCACGTCCGTGGCTACCGATGGCGACTGGGTGACATGGGACATTGTCGCGACCAGGATGCATCCGACATCGGCGATCTCGACACCGGCGCTGGCCAGCGCCTTGCCGGCGGCTGTCGCGGCCATCGCCCCGAGGGATTCCTCGGCGGTCGCGAACCGGCGGCTGCGAATACCGGAGCGGGATTCGATCCACTCGGGTGTGGAGTCCAGCCGTTGGCAGATGTCGGCGTTCGACACCACTGTCATCGGGCGATAGGCACCGACGCCGAGAATACGGCTCCCGGCCGGCCCGGTTCGTTTCCGAATGATTCCGCTCATCGCCGCTCTTCCCGTTCCCCCGTGGGAGATGACTGCTCAGACGATCGCCGTTCTTGGTGGGATGCTTTCCGTGGGGCTGGCCCTCGGGAGCCGCCGGGCCGGTAATCCGGCTGGTCCGGCGGCATCGTCACGGCCGGCCGGGCCGTCTGATGTGGCGGCAACGATCATTTTTTGACGAACACGTGACAACTATGTGTCGAACTCCGCCGGCCATCGCTCTGTCATCCAGTTTCTTTGCCGCTACTCTCTGTTCCAATGCATCTGTGGTGTCGTTTCGGGCATCGTATCGTACCGGCCTGTTGGCGAGGATCGGATGCGACCGCGAGGTGAAACGATGTATCGGATCATTGATACATCGGATCATCCGTAGAGTGAGGGGGGAATCACAAATCGGGTCGCGAGCCGCGGACGGGGCCTATCCGGCCGGAAAACACATGATCGCCACACTTGGTGATCATGTGCTGTCGGCTCAGCCGGCGCGCAGCGCGAGGGTGAGAGCCTCGACCGTCAGCAGCGGCACCAGCCCGGGGTTGTCGGCCAGCCGGCGGCGGCATCCCAGGACGGCTTCCAGCCGGCGCAGCGTCTGCTCGGGGGTAGAGCCCCGGGCCAGCCGCGCGGCCAGCTCATGATGATCGGGATGAATGGCGTCCACCGGCGCGCCGAGCTGTAGGACGAGCACGTCCCGATACCAGCCGGCGAGGTCGACCAGCGCCCGGTCGAGGGAGTCCAGCACCGTCCGCCGGCCGCGGCTTTTCTGCGTCTTCTCCAGCTCCTTGAGCGCGCCGGCGGCTCCCCGGACCGTCATCGCCCGGCCTTTCGCGCCCGGCCTGACCGCCCTGGAACGCTTCGCGGTGCTGCCGGCGGATGTCGCGCCGACACCGAGCGCGGTCTTCAGCGCCTCGGCCTCGGCCTCGTCGCGGATGCTGTTCGCCGCGTCGGCGTCCGCGTTCGCCGCGTTCACCAGGTCCGCCGCGGCGCCGAGGCAGTCACCCGTCCGGCGCAGGCGGGCAGGGATGCGCAGCACCTCGGCCCGCCGGGCCCGAGCCGCCTCGTCGGTCGCGAGCAGGCGGGCCCGGTCGAGATCCCCCTGGCTCGCCGCGGCGGCGAGCCGCGCGGACGCGTCCTCGACACCCTCGAGGGCCAGCGCGACGGCGACGTCCGACGGCCGGGGCAGCCGCAGCGCGACCACCCGGCAGCGGGACCGGATGGTCGGCAGCACGTCGTCCACCGATGGCGCGCACAACAGGAACACCGACCGCTGCGCGGGCTCCTCCAAGGCTTTGAGCAGGGCGTTCGCCGCCTGGTCGGTGAGCCGGTCGGCGTCTTCCAGCAGCAGGATCCGCCAGCGGCCCGAGGTCGGCGCGCTGGCCGCGTCCCGCACCAGCTCCCGGACGTCCTTCACGCCGAGGGACAGGCCCTCCGGGCGGACCGTGCGCAGGTCGGCGGCGGTGTCGGTCAGCACCGTGTGGCATCCCGCGCACTCACCGCATCCGGGGTGGCTGCTCTCGCAGTTCAGCGCGGCGGCGAACGCCCGCGCCGCCGTTGTACGGCCGGCGCCGGTGGGGCCGGTGAACAGCCACGAGTGGGTCATGGCGGTGCGGGCCGCGGCCAGCCCACCGGTATCGGCCGCTCCGGGCGCTCCGGCCGCCGCGGAGAGGGTCTCGATGACCGGCACCTGGCCGACCAGGACGTCCCACACGCTCACCGCGCCATTGTCCGCTCGGCCCGCCACACCACCAACGCTGGGTCGACACCGGGGCGCGGCAGCGGCAGGGCAGCCGGGAAGCGGCGAGGGACGGGAAGCGGCGACGGAGCGGTGGCGAAGAGTGCGCGTAGTGGTGCTGGATCACCTTGACGATTGTCCGGAGGCCGTGGGCAGGCTGTCCGCTGCCCAGGCCGCCGCGGGATCGTCCGTCACGGGATCGTCCGCCGCGTCGGTGGTCTCGGTCCCGGCTCCAGGCGCTGGTGCGTCGCTCTTCTCCGTCTCCCCTGCCGGATCGCCCGGATCGGCGTGATCGGCGGAATCGGCGGAATCAGCCGGGTCGGCGGGCCCGGCCGGGCTGGCTGAGCTGGCCGGGCCCGGTGCCGGCGAGACCGCGGCGCTGTCCGGGGACGCGCGCGTGGGCGTGGGACGGCCAGGTGGCGTGGGACGCACGGGTGCCGCGGTGGGCGGTTCCTCGGACGCGGTGCCGGACGCGGTGCCGGACGCGGTGCCGGACGCGGCCTGTGGACGGGGGAGGCCCGGGGTGCTGTCCTCGCCCCGGCGCAGATATCCGGTGACGACGTTACGGATCTGGTTGTGCACGGTGTCCGGCGGGTGGTCCGCGTCGAGGACGGCGTACCGGTCCGGCGCGTGCTCGGCGAGCTGGCGGAAGCCGTCCCGGACGCGTTCGTGGAACGACAGCTTCTCGGCCTCGATCCGGTCGACACCGGCCGCCGAGCCGTTTCCGCCGCTCCCAGCGGCCCGGGCCCGGACCCGGGTGAGCCCGGTGCCCGCGGGGACGTCGAGCAGGATCGTGACGTCCGGGAGCAGCGACCGGGTGGCCCACCGCGACAGCATGGCGATGTCGTCCGCGCCGAGCTGGCGCCCGGCGCCCTGGTAGGCGATGGAGGAGTCGATGAACCGGTCGGTGACGACGACCGCGCCGCGGGCCAGCGCGGGCTCGATCACCCGGGAGACGTGCTCGGCGCGGTCCGCGGCGTACAGCAGCGCCTCGGTGCGGGGGTGCAGCCGCGCGGCCGGGTCCAGCAGCAGCTCCCGCAGCTTCACACCCAGCGCCGTCCCGCCGGGCTCCCGGGTGACGACGACCTCGCGGCCGGACGACGCCAGCCACGATCGCAGCCGCTCCACCTGGGTGGACTTGCCGGAGCCCTCACCGCCCTCGACGGCGATGAACAGGCCGGCGTGGCGGGGCCGCTCCGGCGTGGCGCGCCGCCCCAGCAGGGCGTTCCACAGCTCCGGCAGGACCGCGACACCCTTGCGCTCGTCCATCTGCCGGTAGGCGAACAGGCCGACGGCCACCGCGAGCAGACCGCCGCCGAGCAGGACGATCGTGACGCCGTCGGTGCGTACGCGCAGGTGGCCCCACAGATCGAGGTGATGCGAGCCGATGAGCCCGACCAGCCCGGGCGCCACGGCCAGCACCAGGAGCAGGTCGATGCGGACCAGGGACTGGACCAGCGCGAAGGTCCGTCCGCGCAGCTCGTCGCTCACCCCTGCCTGCAGCAGCGTGTAACCGGTGACCCAGGCGATCCCGGCGAACGCGCCCACGAGCACGACCAGGATGCAGGCCAGCACGAGGTTGGGGACGATGGAGACCAGCAGCATGGTCACGCCGGCGGCGGTGACGCTCAGGCCGAACAGGCGGGAGCGGCTGTAGTCGCCGAGCAGCCGCGGCCCGAGCGCCATGCCGGCGGCGAGCCCGACGAACACCGCGCCGAACAGGACACCGTAGGCGGAGTCCCCGCCGCCGAGAAGCTGGACGTAGAGCCGGCCGAGCGCCACCACGCACCCCGCGCCGGCGAAACCGCCGAGAATCCCGACGACCAGGCCGCGGACCATCCTGTCCCGGCTGACGAACCGCAGGCCCTCGGTGATCGACGACCACAGGCCCGGGTTCGCCCCGGCGTCGAGGCGGTCGGCCCGGCCGATGCCGCGCAGCCCGAAGATCACAGCTGCTGACACCAGGAACGTCCCGGCGTTGAAGTACAGCGCGAGATCGAGCGGGGAGGTCCTGAAGAACGACACGCTGGAGCTGAGCGTGCGCGACAGGGTGGCCAGCAGCGAGAAGACCGCGGCGGCCAGCGGCGCCGAACCGTACGTGGTGATCAGGCTCAGGGTGTTCGCCGTGGCGAGCCGCTGCACGGGCACCAGGTTTGGCACGCTGGCGTCCTTGGCCGGGTTCCAGAACAGGCTGACGCACTCGATCAGCAGGGACGCGATCAGCAGCCACGCCAGCGTCCCGGCCAGGGGGATGGAGACGAACAGCCCGAACCGCAGGACGTCCGCGACGACCATCGTCAGCCTGCGGTCGAGCCGGTCGGCGACGACCCCGGCGAGCGGCCCGAAGACCAGCGCCGGCAGCAGCCGGACGATCAGGACGGAGCCGATCGCGTACGCCTTCCCCGAGAAGCCGGCCTGCAGGGAGCTGGCCAGCGCGGTCGTGGCGAGCAGGCCCATCCAGTCGCCGAGGCTGGACAGCGTCAGCGCCAGCCACAGCCGCCGGAACTGCGGTATCCGCAGGACCGCGCGGATGTCTCCCTGGGTACCGCGGTGGGGGTCGGCGGAGCCGGCCGGTGGTGACGGGACCGTCGCGACCGGTGGTCGGCTGGGGGGCCGGCTGGACCACGCCCGCCCGCCCGCCGACGCCGTCGAGGCCGGTGGCCGCGGCGGGTCGTGGGCGCCATCCGGCGGAAGGCCCATCAGCCCGTCCGTCGTGGGCGTGGCGACGAGGTGCCCGGCGTGCCGCCGTCCGTCCCCGTCCCCGTGGCCGTCCCTGTCCCCGTGGCCGTCCCTGTCCCCGTGGCCGGCTGCGCGGCCGTCTTTCTGGCCGTCGTCTTCTTGGCCGTGGACTGCCTGGTGGTCTTGGTGGTCTTGGCGGCCGTGGCCTGCTTGGCCGGCTGCGCCGCCCGCCGCCTGGGCGTGGCCGGGCCGCGGGCCCGCTTCTCCGCGAGCATCTCGGCCGCCCGTTCCGCGGTGAGGGACGCGACGTCGTCGCCCTTGCGCAGGCTCGCGTTGGTCGTGCCGTCGGTGACGTAGGGCCCGAAGCGGCCCTCCCGCAGCACCATGGGGGCGCCCGTGGCGGGATCAGGGCCGAGCTCACGCAGCGGCGGGGTCTCAGCGGCCCGCCGGCGGCCCCGCGTCTTGGGCTGCGCGATCAGCGCCAGCGCCTCGTCCAGCGTCACCGTGAACAGCCGCTCCTCCGACTCC
Source organism: Protofrankia sp. CiP1_Cm_nod3 (assembly GCF_982290655.1). NCBI lineage: Bacteria > Bacillati > Actinomycetota > Actinomycetes > Frankiales > Frankiaceae > Protofrankia > Protofrankia sp. CiP1_Cm_nod3. Next base: position 50,373 of record NZ_CEVIVD010000013.1, on the reverse strand, counting down.
AGCGAGCGGCTTTCCGAGCCCTTCTTGACGTAGGGCCCGTACCGGCCGTTCTGGGCCGTCACCTCCTCCCCATCCTCGGCGGCTCCCAGCGACCGGGGAAGGGTGAGCAGTTTCAGGGCGTCGGCGAGGGTGAGGGCCTCCGGTGTCATCGTGCCCAGCAGGCTCGCCCGGCGCGGCGGATCGTCGTCGGTCGACACGTACGGGCCGAAACGCCCCACCTTGAGGGTGACCGTCGCGCCGCTGTCCGGGTCGGTGCCCAGCGACCGTTCCTCGCTGGGCGCGCCGACCAGCGCCAGCGCCCTGTCCACGGTGAGCTCGTCGGGCGGCAGGTCCTCCGGGACGCTCGCCCGCTCGTCACCGTGCTGGACGTACGGGCCATAGCGGCCGACCCGGATCACCACGGGCTGGTCGTCCGGCGCCACCCCCAGCGGGATCGAGTTGACCTCGCGGGCGTCGATCTCGCCGAGCCGCTCGTTGACCAGGTGCTTGAGCCCGCCGGCGCGGGCGACCCCGCCCTCCTGGCCGGCGTCCGAGCCGAAGTAGAACCGGGTGAGCCAGTCGATCGACGCCGCCGTGCCCGCGGCGATGTCGTCCAGGTCGTCCTCCATCGACGCGGTGAACCGGTAGTCGACCAGCCGCCCGAAGTGCTCCTCGAGGAGGCCGACCACGGCGAACGCGACGAAGCTGGGGATCAGCGCGCTGCCCTTCTTCCACACGTACCCGCGGGCCTGGATCGTCCCGATGATCGACGCATACGTGGACGGGCGGCCGATGCCGAGCTCCTCCAGCGTCTTGACCAGGCTCGCCTCGGTGAAGCGCGGCGGCGGGCTGGTGGTGTGCCCGCGCGGGTTGAGCTCCCGGGTGGTCAGGGTGTCGCCCTCGCGGACGTCCGGCAGCCGCCGCTCCCGGTCGTCCAGCTCGGCGTCGGGGTCGTCCGCGCCCTCGACGTAGGCGCGCAGGAAGCCGGGGAAGGTGATCACCTTCCCCGAGGCCGAGAACTCGGTGTCCTCCCCGGCGCTGGAGACACCGCCGATCCGGATGGTCGCGGACGTGCCGCGGGCGTCGGCCATCTGGCTGGCGACCGTGCGCCGCCAGATCAGCTCGTACAGGCGGTAGCCGTCGGCGTCGGACAACGCCTCGCGTACCTCGCCCGGGGTGCGGAACTGCTCCCCGGCCGGGCGGATCGCCTCGTGCGCCTCCTGGGCGTTCTTGACCTTCTTCGTGTAGACGCGGGGGCGGTCGGGGACGTACTCGGCCCCGTAGAGGGCGCGGGCCTGCTCACGGGCGGCGGCGAGCGCGGTCTCGGACAGGTTCGTCGAGTCCGTCCGCATATAGGTGATATAGCCGTTCTCGTACAGCTTCTGCGCCACCTGCATCGTCCGCTGGCTGGAGAAGTGCAGCTTGCGGCTGGCCTCCTGCTGCAGGGTGGAGGTCATGAACGGCGCGTAGGGGGAGCGGCGGTACGGCTTGGTCTCCACCGAGCGCACCGCGAACGCGGTGTCGGCGAGCCGGCCGGCCAGGGCGTGCGCGGCCTCCTCGTCGAGCCGGACGACGTCGGCGGAGGTGAGCTGCCCCGAGGAGCCGAAGTCGCGCCCGGTGGCCAGCCGCCGGCCGTCGAGCGCGACCAGGTTCGCCGGCAGCGGCGTGGCGTCGGCCCGGCCGGCGACACCGTCGCCGCTGGTGCCGCTGGTGCCGGCACCGCTGGCGTCCCGGCGGGTCAGCAGGCCGAAGACGCCTTCGATGTTCCAGTACTCGGCCGAGGAGAAACGCATCCGGGCGCGTTCGCGCTCCACCAGGATGCGGGTCGCCACGCTCTGTACTCGGCCCGCCGACAGCTTCGGCATGACCTTCTTCCACAGCACGGGGCTGACCTCGTAGCCGTAGAGCCGGTCGAGGATGCGCCGGGTCTCCTGCGCGTCGACAAGGTGCTCGTCGATCTCACGGGTGTTGTCCACCGCCCGCCGGATCGCCTGCTCGGTGATCTCGTGGAAGACCATCCGCTTCACCGGCACCGTCGGCTTCAGCGTCTGCAGCAGGTGCCAGGCGATGGCCTCGCCCTCGCGGTCCTCGTCTGTTGCCAGGTAGAGCTCGCTGGCTTCCTTCGCCAGCGCCTTGAGCTTGCTGACCTGGGACTTCTTGTCGGGCGTGACCACGTAGAGCGGCTTGAAGCCGTTGTCGACGTCCACCCCGAGACGGGCCCACGGCTTGCCCTTGTGGGCGTCGGGGACGTCGGCGGCGCTCTGCGGCAGGTCCCGGATGTGTCCGATGCTGGACTCGACCCGCCAGCCGGAGCCGAGATACCCGGCGATGGTCTTCGCCTTGGCCGGCGACTCGACGATCACGAGCCGGACGCCGGTGCCGCTCGCGGCCGGCGATGACGTACCGGCACGGCTACCGCGAGTGGCGGCGCGCGTGGTACGTACGGCGCGCTCGCGGGACACGGCGCCATTGCCAGCCGTGATGCCGGCCGTGTTGCCGGCCGTGATGGCGTCCGTATCGGGCCCGGCAGCGATGTCGCCGGCCGCGGGCTCGACGACCGGCGACGATGACCCGGCGCTCGACCGGCGCGTCTCGCTGTTTGTCGACTTCGTGCGCGGGGGCACTTCTCTCCTCGTTGCAGGGGGCAGTTCGGTTTCGGCGTTGCGGCCTGCGTGCGTTGCAGCCTGTATATGTTTGCAGCCCGTATATCCCGTATATGTTGCGCCCGGTGTGGGCTGTGGCGTGCGTGGCGGGTGGTTAACGGTGCGGATGAGCCTGCCGCCGGTGCGAGAACCCCCTCCCGGGGCACCCGTCACGGCGCGCCTCGGGCGGCGGTCCTCCTGCCGACAGTAGGTCGGCGCGTACCGGTGTGTCAGCTCCCGGTCCGCGATCCACCCGGTGTCCGCTCGCGGACACCGGAGCAGACCGTACGCCGTGCCGCGCCCGCGGGTGCACCCGTACCCGGCCGGCCGGAGCCGAGAGAAGCTTCTGCGCCTCCAGTTGATTGCTCTGTGTAGCTGGCATCGTGTCGGCGTCGCCGCGCCGCTGGGGTCGTGTCACCGACATGTCACTGGTATCGAGTCTCCGATGGCGGCATGGCTGACACGGACGTCATCGACGGCCGGTGGCGCCGGTGGATGGCCCGTCATCGGCGGCGCTGTCACACGCCGGCCTTCGTCCTGCCGGCCGGGCGCTGCTCGGCTACCGGGGGCGCGACGGTGAGCGCGGAAGCTCGCCGCCTGGAGTAGACGATCACGGCGACGATCGCCGCGACGGCCACCAGTGCTATCGCTATCCGTAGCGGCGTGTTTTCGTCGTCACCGACCGAGTACTTCACCACCGAAGGCGCGATCAAGAGGCTGACCAGGTTCATCACCTTGATCAAAGGGTTGATCGACGGCCCGGCGGTGTCCTTGAAGGGGTCACCGACGGTGTCCCCGATGACGGTCGCCGCATGCGTGTCCGACCCTTTGCCGCCGTAGTTGCCGTCCTCGACGAGCTTCTTCGCGTTGTCCCAGGCGCCACCGGAGTTGGCGAGGAAGACCGCCATGAGGACGCCGCCGGCGATCGCCCCGGCAAGGTAGGCACCCAGCGGCGGGTAGCCCAGCCCGAAACCGACCGCGATCGGGGCGAGCACCGCCAGCGTCCCCGGGGTGATCAGTTCTCGCAGTGAGTCACGGGTGCAGATGTCGACGACGGCACCGTAGTCGGGCCGTTCCGTCCCGTCCATGATGCCGGGCTTCGTCCGGAACTGGTTGCGCACCTCGAGCACGACCCGGCCGGCGGTACGCCCAACCGCGTTGATCGCGAGCCCGGAGAACAGGAACACGACCGCGGCGCCGATGACCAGCCCGACCAGGGCGTCGGGATAGGCGATGTCGAGTGTGCGGGACAACGCCACGGTCCGGCCGGCGTCGACGAGCGCTTCGTTCACGGTGTCCGTGAACGACCCGAACAAGGCGGTGGCGGCCAGTACCGCGGTGGCGATCGCGATGCCCTTCGTGATCGCCTTGGTGGTGTTCCCGACGGCGTCGAGGGAGGTGAGGATCGCGGCCCCGGTCTTGGCGCCGGTCGCTTCCGCATCGCCTGGCGCGCCTGCCGGGCCCGCCGCGCCCGCCGCGCCGGTCGTCCCGGTGGCGTCGGTGGCCCCGGACATCGTGGCCCCGGACATCTCGGCGATGCCCTGGGCGTTGTCGCTGACCGGCCCGAAAGTGTCCATCGAGACGATGACGCCGACCGTCGTCAGCAGACCGGTGCCGGCCAGCGCCACGGCGAACAGCGCGACGGTGACGCTCCCGGACCCGAGCAGATACGCACCGAAGACGGCCGCACTGATGAGCAGCGCCGAGTAGACAGCCGATTCCAGGCCGACCCCGATGCCGGAGAGGATGTTGGTTGCGGGGCCGGTGGTGGACGCTTTCACGATGTCCTGGACCGGTCTGCGGCTGGTCTCGGTGAAGTAGCCGGTGAGCAGCTGGATCGCCGCGGCCAGCACGATGCCGATCAGGACCGCAGTGATCGCGATGAGCCGTGGGTCACCGCTCTGGCTACTGTCCGCCATCCCGGGGAATCCGGAGAAGCTGCTGGGAAGGTAGACGAGCGAGACGATGACGACGCCGATGGCGGAGATCACCGCGGACAGGAAGAACCCCCGGTTGATCGCTGCCATGCCGCTGCGGTCACCCGCGCGCGGTGCGACCGAGAGGATGCCGACGATCGCGGTGAGCACGCCGACAGCCGGGATCAGCAGCGGGAAGATCAGCCCGTTCTCGCCGAACGCCTTCACGCCGAGGATCAGTGCGGCCACCAGCGTCACGGCGTAGGACTCGAACAGGTCCGCGGCCATCCCGGCGCAGTCGCCGACATTGTCCCCGACGTTGTCGGCGATGGTGGCCGCGTTGCGCGGATCGTCCTCGGGGATGCCCTGTTCGATCTTGCCGACGAGGTCGGCGCCGACGTCCGCCGCCTTGGTGAAGATGCCGCCGCCGACCCGCATGAACATCGCGAGCAGCGCCGCGCCGAACCCGAACCCCTCCAGGACCTGCGGGGCCGTGTCCCGGAAGGCGAGTACCACGACCGCCGCGCCGAGCAGGCCCAGGCCGACGGTGAACATCCCGACCACACCCCCGGTGCGGAAGGCGATCCGCATGGCAGCGCGTTCCCCGGCCCGGATGGCCGCGGCCGCGGTCCGGGAGTTCGCCCGGGTGGCCAGCGACATGCCGACGAAGCCGACCAACGCGGAGAAGACGGCTCCGAGGACGAAGAAGAGCGACCGGCCGACCCGGGAGGCGGTGGATTCCGCGGGCAGCAGCAGCAGCACGAACGGGATCACGAGCACGAAACCGGCCACCGTGGTGAACTGCCGGCGCAGGTAGGCCGCGGCTCCTTCCTGGACGGCGCGAGCGACCTCGACCATTCGTGGGTTTCCCGGGTCGGCCGCGAGCACCTCGCGGGCCAGGTAGCCGGCCACCACCAGCGCCAGCGCCGCCACGGCCGCCACCCCGGCGACCAGTCCGATCTGACCTGCGCCAAGTTCGATGGCGGCACCGCCGGGACTCGTACCCGCCGCGGCTTGGATCAGGACCATGGGCCCTCCCGGTCAGGTCTGTGCACCCTCCGCGCCCACCCCGTGCCGGTTGTGGGAGCCGGCGGGCGGGCGCGGCCGGACATCGCATCTGACGACGTCGTCGAGGTTGCCGCTGCGGCGTGGGAGGGCGCCGAGTCGGCGTGGGCCGGCGAAGCGGGTGCGACGCCGGCATGACTGCCAGCCGGGACGGATCCGGGCGGCCGCCCGTCCCACCGTCGCGCCATCGTGCGGCGACCAACGCGTTGGTCCGCGTTCTCCCGATTCTCCGTTCGGTACCACGGGGAGCACTCCAGACATCGCGCACGCGGTCTGATCGACCGAGTGATGCGGCAGTCTATCCACACGGCCGTAACATGCGCTCGTTCTTTCGTTGACAAGACCTGGTCAAAATTGTGCTTTGGGGGATATTCCGTGGATGTTTGGGGTCCTTGTTCACTCCGACAGCCGGCCTTCGGCCTGCTCCGTCCGTGTCGTCCGGTCCGAACTGGCGGGTAGGCGCTGGTGCGTCGACGTGTCCGGTGTCGCGACGCGTCGGGCTGCGATGTGCTGGTGGCGATGGCCGGCGTACGGCCGCCACCACGGAGCCCGCGGCGCCCGGAGCGGCGTCGGCGTGCCGGCTACCGGCGGGAGACCGCCGGCCGCTGGAGGCGGGGGCGGCGTCGGCGTGCCGGCGGCATGCCGTCTGAGATCAGAGAGCCATGACCGGTGTGGCCGGTTTCTCCTGTGCTGGTTTCATTGCCCAGCGCATCGTGACGATCATGCCGGCTCGGTCGGTCCGCGTGGTAATGGTGAAGTCGTCGACCAGGCCCTCGATCAGGGCGAGACCGATCCCCGGGACCGCCGGGGAGCACACCTCCTCCTCGTCCGGCCGCCAGATGCCGCCCGCGGACGCGACCGGGCTGACAGCCGTGGGCTCGGTGACAGGCGAACGGGTGACCACAGGCCCGGCGACGGCTGACCGGGCGGCCATCGGCTGGGCAGCCAGCGGGCCGGCAGCCACCGGCTCGGTAGCCATCGACTCGGCAGCCACCGGCCCGGTGACAGCGGGCGGGGGCGGGGAAGCGGATGCGGTCACCGTACGACGGCTGCCGGGTGATCCAGGCGTGTCGGTCCGTCCATGGCCGTTCATGGGCGAGGCATCGTGACCCCAGGACGAGGCATCGCATCCCATAGGTGACACAGGCGAGGCAGCGCGTTCCCGCGGCCCGCGGTCGGCCACCGACACCGTGAACGAACCATCGCCGTCACTGACCCGGACGATCACGGGAGCCTGCGGGTCGAACCGGCGGTTGACGCTGACGGCTCGGGCACATGCCTCGCCGACCGCAAGTTTGATCTCGTCAAGGATCTCCTCCGGCACGCCCGAACGCCGGCTGACCGCGGCTGCGATCATCCGGGCCGTTCGGACGTGTCCGGGAAGAGCCGCGAAGCGCAACTCGACGGTGGACATACGTCGATGACCTGTCTCTCGATGGAACTGGCCACCCGGCGGCCCGTGGGCCTGAGCCCGGCGGATTCCCCGGATCGGCTTCCAGGCACGCTGTGCCGCTCCGGCGGGAACCTCGGATACGGCAGGAGCTCTGGACGCGAAAGAATCATGATCGCGCTGCCTCTGGTTCTTCAGTCCTTGGCGGCAAGTGCTTCCTCGACAGACGCGTGGATCGGGAAGACCTTCGTCAGGCCGGTGATCCGGAAGATTTTCAGAATCCGTTCCTGGGTGCAGACGAGCCGCAGCGTCCCCTCGTGAGCCCGGACCCGCTTGAGGCCGCCGACAAGCACCCCGAGACCGGTCGAGTCGAGGAACTCGACCCCTTCCATGTCGACGACGAGATGGTACGAACCGCCCGATACGAGATCGATCAGTTGTTCCCGCAGCTTCGGGGCAGTGTAGACGTCAATCTCGCCGCCTACGACGACGATCGTGAAGTCCCCTTCCGTGCGGGTAGTGAGGGACAGGTCCACAGGTCCTCCTTGCGTCTGCTTCACAGCCGTCCGGCCGGACGGCCGACATCACGGCGGCACTACCCTCCCACGCCCGGATCAATCCGGCTCGCCGCGACACAGCAGGCTACCCATGCGCCACAGGGGTTCGCAGACGCGATCTCCGGTGGCGCCCGGTTCGTGCCCCGCCGGCCCCGCCGGCCCCGCCGGCCGCCGAACCTCGCGGCCGCCTGCCGCAGGTGAGCGAATCCTGCCGGGACCAGGGCATCCGTCCGGCATCCTCGCCTACGCTGGGCCACCGTGGACACAATCTCGGTCCAGACGAGCGCACCGGAGCCGGGTGCGCCGGATCGCGGTGCGGCTGTTCTCGACCGGTTGCGGGCAGACGCCCGTCGCAGCTGTTGCGTCACACATGTGGAGCGTGTCCCGGCCAGAGCCGGCACCAGAGCGCCCTGGCCCGCCTGGGCGGATCCCGTACTCGTCTCCCGGCTGCGCGCCGCCGGTATCGACGCGCCGTGGACACATCAGGCGCGTGCCGCCGAACATGCTCACGCCGGCCGCAGTGTAGTGCTCGCGACAGGTACGGCGTCGGGTAAATCACTGGGATATCTCATGCCGGTGCTCAGCGTCCTGCTCGCCGAGCCGTCCGCTCGCGCATTCTATCTCGCCCCCACCAAGGCGCTGGCCAACGACCAGCTCCGCGCGGTTCGCGCGCTCACCCTGACCGGCGTACGCGCCGCCACATACGACGGTGACACGCCCGGGTACGAACGCGACTGGGTCCGTGCCCATGCCACGTTCGTGCTGACCAGCCCCGACATGCTGCACCAGGGCATCCTGCCTTCCCATCGGCGGTGGGCCGCCTTCCTCCGGGGCCTTCGGTACGTGGTGGTCGACGAGTGCCACGGTTATCGGGGTGTCTTCGGTTCCCATGTCGCGCACGTCCTGCGGAGGCTACGGCGGGTGTGCGCCCGGTACGGTGCGACGCCGGTGTTCATCCTGGCCTCGGCGACGGTGTCGGAGCCGGCGGATGCCGCCAGCCGCCTGACCGGGCTCGACGTGCAGGCGGTCGAGGAGGACGCCTCCCCCAGAGGCGCGATGAGCTTCGCACTGTACGAACCACCCCTGTCGTACCCATGGCAGGCGCACGCGTGGCAGGCGTCCTCCTCGTTCGCCTCCTCGTCCGAGCCATCGGCCCGGCCGTCGTCCGCTCCGCCGGCTCCGTCGCGTCCCGCCCCGGCCGTCTCCGGGCCGCTCTCCGCCGGCCCGACCGCCTCCGAAGCGGTTTCCAGCGGGCCGGTCGCTCCCGCAGCAGCGGAGTCCGCATCGTCCCAACCAGTGGGAACACCGGCTGGACAGGTGCCGGGGGCGCTCACGGCCGTCGCGGCGCAGCCACCGGAACCTCCGGTTCACGGCCCTGGCGGCGTAGCGGTCCGTCGTTCGGCGACCGCCGAGGCAGCGGGCCTGCTTGCGGATCTTGTAGCTGACGGCGTGCGCACGCTCGTCTTCGTGCGGTCGCGCAGGGCCGCGGAAGTGATCGCGCAGTCGGCGCGCAGGGCGTTGTCCGAGGTGTCGGCGGACCTCGCGGAGCGGGTCGCGGCCTACCGCGCCGGCTACCTGCCCGAAGAACGCCGGGCGTTGGAGGCGGACCTGAGGTCGGGGCGGCTGCTCGGCGTCGCCGCGACGAACGCGCTCGAACTGGGCGTCGACATCACCGGGCTGGACGCGACCGTGATCACCGGCTACCCGGGCACGCTGGCCTCGCTCTGGCAGCAGGCAGGCCGGGCCGGTCGGGACGGGGCGGGCGCCCTCGCCGTCCTGGTCGCCCGTGACGACCCTCTCGACACGTATCTCGTGCATCATCCCGAGGCCGTGTTCGGCCGGCCGGTCGAGGCGACCGTGCTCGATCCCGACAATCCCTACGTGCTCGGCCCGCATCTGGAGTACGCGGCCGCGGAACTGCCGCTGACCGAAGCCGATCTCGATCTTTTCGGGCCGCTGGCCCGTCCCACGGTCGACGACCTGGTACGCCGCGGCCGGCTGAGGCGACGGCCCGCGGGCTGGTACTGGACACACCGTCACCGCCCGGACGTGGACATCCGCGGTGTCAGCGGACAGCCGGTACGGATCGTCGAGGCGTCCACCGGCCGCCTGCTCGGCACGGTGGACGCCGCCACGTCGCACTCGACGGTGCACCGCGGCGCCGTCTACCTGCACCAGGGCAGCTCCTACCTGGTCATCGAGCTCGATCTGGACGCGGCGGTCGCGTTCGTGGAGGCAGCCACGCCGGACTGGACGACAGTGGCCCGGGAGGACACCGACATCCGGGTGGTGGAGTCGATCCGCTCCCGTACCGCCGGCGATGTCGAGCTCCATCTGGGAACGGTCGAGGTCAGCAGCCAGGTCGTGTCCTACCAGCGGCGCCAGGCCGGCAGCGGGCGAGTGGTCGGCGATGATCCGCTGGATCTTCCCGCGCGGCATCTGCGCACGCGGGCGGTCTGGTACACGGTGACCGAGGAGCTGCTGGTCGAGGCGGAGATCGACGACGACGCCGTCCCCGGCGCCGTCCACGCGGCCGAGCACGCGGCGATCGGCATCCTCCCGCTGTTCGCGACCTGCGACCGGTGGGACATCGGGGGAGTGTCGAGCGCGCTGCACCCGGACACCTCCCGCACCACGGTGTTCGTCTATGACGGCTATCCGGGCGGCGCGGGTTTTGCCGAGCGCGGCTTTCTGCGCGGCGGGCCGTGGCTGCGCGCGACCCGGGACGTGATAGCGGCCTGCGAGTGTACGGCCGGCTGCCCGTCGTGCGTGCAGTCGCCGAAGTGCGGGAACGGCAACGAGCCCCTGGACAAGCCGGCTGCCCGCCGGCTGCTCGACGCCGTCCTGCGCCGGCTCGATCCGAGCTGATCGGGCAGCCGGTGGGCGCACCGGCACCGCGGTGATGGTGGCCGTCGACGATGCCGGCGGTGCGCTTCCCACATCGTGCCTTCCTCCGTTGTGGCCTTCTTCGCCGAGGGTGCGCCTTCCCTCGCTGAGGGCGCTGTTCGTCGGGCCGGCGCGGGCCCTGGCGACGAGCGGCCCCAGGGCGGCGAGTGCTCCTGGGAGCTCGACGGCCACCGCGACCTCGACGGTGTCCCCCGAGATCGTGCAGGACTGTAGACGGCCGTGGTTTGCAAGCCCGATGGCGCGTGCCCGCGCGCACATGGATGCCTGGTCGCCAGTGGGATCACCCGCGGCCGCGAGCGCCGCCATATCCGCCGCGCCCGCGGCCCGCCCGCGGCAGACAGCGGTTGCCGAGACCGCCAGAGCGACGCCGGTGAACGTCCCCAGCACCAGGAACGTGGAAAGCGTGAGTATGGTGGCCGAACCCGCGTCCGTGCTGCCGGAGGCGTCCCGCGCGTCCAGCTCACCGGCCAGCCGAAGAGTGCTTCCGGCGGGCTGGCGAGCCCGGTGCGGACATATTTTGTACAGCCATCTGTGGCGCATATGTGGATTTCTTTCCGTATTCAGTTGCCGCCGGTCGTGAAGTTCTGCGGGACGTTTTCCGCCGCCTCCGCGGGCGCGGTGGATGACATGGTGATTTCGATCGTCGGGGCAATCCTTTCCAGCACCCCGGTGGCCCGGGCCTGAAATCTGACCTGGACGACGACGGAATCCGTGGCCCGGCTGACGGAAACCGTGGAGCCCTGGGGCGCGGCCCGCCCGGCCCAGGCGCGGACCACCTCGTCGGTTTCCCCGCGGGCGGCGGCCCGGGCGCCGATGCGCGCCGCTTCCGCGCACTGCGCCCGCACCGACACGGCGCCGACGACCCAGACCGCGATCAGCAGGACAAGGATCAGGGACGGTATCGCAACCGCCAGTTCGGCTGTTGCCTGGCCGCCATCGGAGGTTCTTCGTCCCTGGCCACGGCCCATGCCGTGACCAGGGCTCCTCGGGCCACGCACTGGCTCGGCCCGCCTGTCAGAAGGGGACGGACAGCGCCTGCTTGACCAGATTGGCAAGCATCGTCCTGGTCGCCGAACTGTTGATCACCGCGTACAGGACGGCGGCGAACCCGACCGCGGCGACCGTGCCGACCGCGTACTCGGCGGTCGACATTCCCGCGTCGCCGCTTCTGCTGGACCGGGCTGTGGCCGACACCGCCTGGGCGCTGGTCAGCTGCCGGCGCGAGGCATCGGTCCTCACCTGTGTGAACGCGACGATCAGCAGTATCGTCCACCGGATGACGGAAGAAGGGATAGCGGGAGGAATTCTGGATGATCGGTACGGGGTCATGGCAGGCGGCCTCCAGTTCGGTTACCGGCATGCGGTGGATGCCTGCTCGCAGGCGGGGTGGGGACTTCTGCTTCCTTGATGATGAGGTGTTGACGGTGATTCCGGC
>NZ_CEVIVD010000013.1:26528-38111 GCF_982290655.1 Protofrankia sp. CiP1_Cm_nod3 | reverse complement strand
CAGGCCGGCCGGCCACCACTTGCCTGATGCGAAGGCGGGTGTTCTCGGGCCGGGCAGGCACCGGCCGGTTGCGGCGGCCGTCCCTTCGGCTCCGCTTCCGCCCTTTCCCCGGCTGGCCTCCTTGCGGCCGGCCCCGGAGTTCCTGTGGCCCAGGCCTGCGCGGGCGGGCGGGAGAGGCTTTGTAACACGGTCGTGGAGACGATGGTCATGGCAGTGTCAGGGCCGAGCCGGCTCCCATCACGACCGGTACGACCCCGAGCGCGATGAAGGCGGGCAGGAAACACAGGCCGAGTGGTGCCACGGCGATGACTCCCGCCCGGCGGGCCGCGGTCAACGCGCGTTCCTGCCGCCTGACGCGGGTCTGGTTCGCCAGCCGTTCCAGGGTCGCGGCCAGGCGGGCACCGGATTCCTCGCTGCGGTGCAGCGCCCGTGCGAACGCCGCGATCTCGTGCGCCTCCGCCGTGGCCGCCGGTCGGCCGAGCCTGCCCGGGACGAGCCTGGCCCACCGGTTCGCCGCAGGCCCTGAGGAACCCGGCCCGGGGCCGAGCAGCCGGCCGCACGCCTCCGCCATGGACGCGCCGAGACGCAGGCCGCGGCTGACCATGCCCAGCTCCGCTCCGAGCGGGCCAGCGACAGCGCCGGCCACGATGCCCAGGGCTGCCACAATGGGCGCACCGGCCGTCAGGCAGGCCGCGATCAGGTCGAGAGCCAGCGGCAGATCCTCGACGAGACGTGCCTGCCGGTGCTGGGCATCCTGATCCGGCGCGGAGGCCAGCAGCCGGGCCGCGACAGTGCCGACGATGATCCCGACGACCACGCCCGCCGGTACGGGCAGGACCACGGCGGGCCCGAGGCCGGCCGCCACGCTGAGAACGGCCCGTCGCAGCGTCGGCCCGCGCACGTTCGGGCGCCATCCACCGGTCATGCGCTCACCGGCCGTCCGGCCTGCGGACGGATGACCGGTGCCCGCCGCCTGCGCGTCCGCTACCCGCCGTTCGAGGGAGCGCCGCGTCGGCCCGGGGGCCGTGCCGGAAAGCGGGCGGAAGACGGCGACACGACGTTGTACATGGTCACGTAGCGTTGTTGTTCCGGTCAGCCAGGACGCGGACGCCATGCACAGCGCGGCCATGATGAGCAGGAGCTCGCGGCGGGAGAAGGCCGGGGCTCCAGCGGCCAGCGCGAGTGAGGTGTGCGCCGGCCCGTCGGCGACCGACGGCTGCCACAGCGGCTGCCACAGCGGTTGGATGCTCACCGGGGCAGCCCTTGCAGCTGCTGGGAGTGATCGATGTCCTTGCGATCGCGCATGCCTGCGTCGCGGTTACCGGCCACCTCGGTGAGCCGGTTGATCCAGGCCAGGCCGGCGAGGTCGAGCGCCAGGCCGACGACCAGGCAGAGCGCTCCGGCTCGAGTACCCAGAAGGACCGTCAGCGGCGAGGCGCCGAGCAGCGCGCCAAGCGCGATCCCGGCGACAGGCAGGGAGGCGACCAGCCGCCCGGAGGCCCGCGGCCCGGCGAGTGCCATGGCGACCTCGCCGTCCCGCTCACGCTCGTCGCGCACGACAGCGGCGAGCCTGTTCGCCAGCGGGGCCAACGGGATACCGGCGTGCTGGCTCACCCGCCATGCGGCCGCAAGCTGACGCAACGTCGGCGCCTCGCACGCCGCGAGCGCGACGGCCGGGTCCGTCCGGTGGGCGAGCGCGACGCGCAGCGCCAGCGGGTCGTGTATGCGTACGCCCCGGCCGGCCGCGCGCCGCCGGTCGTGACCAGGCGCGACAGGCTCGTCAGGCCTGCCCGGCCCGCCGGCGTCGTCGACGGCCGCCCGCAGGGCCTCGTCGGGCCGCCGGCCGGCCTCGAGCTCGGTGGCGAGCGCGGCGATGATCTCCTCCGCGCCTGCCCGCTGCCTACCGCGCCACCGTTGGTCCGCGGCGCGCCACAGAGCCCGTCGGAGCGTCACGGCGCCGACGACACCCGTGCCGGCGGCCACCGGGCCCAGAAGCACACCGATGACGGCCGTCCCCGCCGCCGCGACCGCCACGGGTAGCCAGGACCGGTCGGCCGGCCGGGCCACCGATGGTTTCGGCCGGTGACCAGAAACGTTTGGATTGTGGCCTGACGCGCCACCGGTTCCACGGCCCTGCCAGTTCGGCTCCGGCCATGCCGTGGCCGCCGCGCGGACCCGGGGCGGCCGCCGCCCGACCGGCCCGGCGGCCAGCGCCGCGGCGCCGGCGCAGCAGCCGGCGGCAAGTGCCACGGCCAGCATCACCGACCACCGGCGGCGGCGCGGAGCAGGTCAGGGCGCGGCCCGCCGCGCTCGGCGAGCATCCGGTCGAGAACCCGCGCCCCGGCCCCGGCCACGACGACCTGGGGAGTGTCCAGGTAGCCGTCCCCGTGGCCGCTCCCGCTGTCCCGGGGGTCACGCGACGGCGGGCGCCGGCGCAGGCACAGAGCGTCCAGTACATGCACAAGCCCGCTCTGGTCGCGGAAGAGCACGCCGATCTCGCTCAGCCGACGGATTCCGTCACGATCTCGCCTGAGGTGGACGATGGCCTGCACCGCCGAGGCGAGCTGGCTGTGCAGGGCCGTCCGGTCCAGGCCCGCGAGCGCGGCAAGCGCCTCCATCCGGGCTGGCAGATCGGCCGCCGCGTTCGCGTGGACGGTGCTCAGCCCGCCCTCATGACCAGTATTGAGCGCGACCAGGAGATCCACGACCTCGGCGCCGCGGACCTCGCCGACGACGATCCGGTCAGGCCGCATCCGCAGTGCCTGACGTACCAGATCCCGCAGGTCGATACCGCCCGCGCCCTCGATGTTCGGCGGCCGGGACTCCAGGCGGACGACGTGCGCCAGGTCCACGACGAGCTCGGCGGTGTCCTCCACGATCACGACCCGGTCGGCGGGGTCGACCCGGCCCAGCAGCGTGCCCATCATGGTCGTCTTGCCCGAACCGGTGCCGCCGGTGACCAGGGTGGCCAGCCTGCCCCGCACGAGCGCGTCCAGTGCCTCGGCCATGGCGGGGGCGACCGTGCCGGTCGATACGAGATCGTCCAGGGTGAACGGACGCGGCCGTGGGATCCGCAGGGACAGGCAGGTGCCCGTGACCGCGACAGGCGCGAGCACGGCGTGCAGGCGGGTGCCGTCGCCGAGGCGCGCGTCGGTGAACGGGGTGGCGGCGTCCAGGCGCCGGCCGGTCGCGGCGGCCAGCCGGACGGCGAGCCGGCGTACCGCGTCGTCGTCGGGGAAGGTGATCCCGCACCGCTGGAGGCCGCTGCCGCGGTCCACCCAGACCTCCGCCGGCCCGTTGACCAGGATGTCGGTGACGAAGGGGTCGGCCAGCAGCGGCTCAAGCGGGCCGGCACCGACAAGCTCCGACTCCAGCGACCGGTAGAGATCCAGCGAGTCGCCGTCGGCAGGGCCGGTTTCGGCCCGGACGGCCGCCGCGATGCGCGCGGACGTCATCGCGGCGCCGGAGCCGACCAGCCGTCGGCGGATCCCGGCCAGCAGCTCCTCGTCAGGGTGCGCGGCGTCCGCGGTGCCGGGAGGGACAGCGGTGCCGGGAGGGACAGCGGCCGGCATCGTCAAGGGGCGTTCCGGGCCCCTCCGCTGGACAGTGATGTGATCGTGGGAGTGGTATGGCGCGGCCCCGGGCGTGGAGCGCTCGGCGGCGGAATACTCGTTCATGCTGCCACGTCCGGACGGGCCAGGCCGAGGTCGTCGAGGATCCGGCCGCTGACCCGGGCCAGCGAGCTGCGGCGCCGGCCGCCCGGCGGTTCGCCCCGCTCCAGCCCGGAGGCGAGGCCCTGGTCGTGCCGTAGCGTCCCGGCCACCGGCAGCCCGAGCGCGTCGGAGACGACATCGGCCTGCAGCCTGGCCGGGCCTGGCAGGCGCACAACGACACGGACGTCGGCACAGTACCGGTTGACCGTGTCGCACACCCGGCCGGCGGCGGCGACTGCGCGGACCTCGGCCGGCACGACCACAAGGATGAGCTCGGCCATCTGCATGGCCGCGGCCGCGGTCAGGTCGGGAAACCGGGGAAGGTCGACCACCAGCAGATCGTTCCCGCGCCGGACACTGGCCATGGCCGAGGTCATGACGGACGGTGTGATCGCCGTCGGGCTGGTCCTGTCCCAGGAGAGCACGGGGAGTTCCCCGAGGCAGGGCAGCACCCCGGTCAGTGCCCGGCGTGGCAGCCGGCCGTGGGCGGACACCAGATCCGGCCAGCGCATCCCGGGCCGCTCCTCGATACCGAGGGCGAGGTCGATGCCGCCGCCGAGCGGGTCGGCGTCCACCAGGACCGTGTCGTGGCCACGGCGCAGGGACGCGAGGGTCAGCGCGATCGCGAGGCTGGTGGCCCCCGCGCCGCCGCGGCCGCCCACCACGCCGATCATGGTGCCGTACCGCTGGTCCGGTTCGGTGGCGTCGACGAAGACGTCGATCAGCCAGTCCTCCGCGTCGGGGAGGAAGGCGACATGCTCGGCGCCGAGCCGGACCGCGGCCTCCCACACCCCGCCGTCGTCGAGGTCGGAGCTGACCAGCACGATGCCCGGACGCCGGGGGAGCCCGAGCGCGACGCAGGACGGCACCCGGTCGGCCCCGACGAGGATGAGCGGGGCGCTGTTCCAGTACCGGCGGGCGAGGTCGGCGTCGGCCACGGCGTCCACGGTGGCTCCGGCCGTCGCGGCGAGCCGCAGGAGATCGTCGAGCAGCGGCGGTTCGTCGGTGACGACCAGCGGCCGGGCACCCGGCCCGGGTTCGGGAGCGAGGCTGGGGACGGGCGGTGCGGATGTCATGGCAGGGCCCTTCTGTCGTCGGATAGTGGGAGCCGTCGGATAGCGGGGACGGACGTCCACCATGACGCACATCGGGCCTGTGGATAATTCGTTCTCCACAGCCTCCGAATATGTTCTAATAAAGGATTTTCGGGCCGGTAATGATCGATCTACGTCGATGACGTCGACAGTCCACCGACGCCGATCCACCGACGCCGATCCACCGACCCGTTAATCTGTTGAGGCGGGCCGCTGGCTCGACGGCCGGACCGTGGTAGGATCGCCCCCGAGGTGAAGGCGCGGCTCGGTGGCTCGAGCCGCAGAAGCCGAATGCGGAAGAGTGCGCGTGCGGAAGTTGAGCGCGGAAGAGCGAGCATGATGCCGCCGGTCTGGATGGTCGTCCGTAACAGTCGCTGGTCAATGCTGGGTGACCATCCGGACGCGAGGCCGTGTGATCGAGTATCTGGTAGAGGCGGCCGGGGTCGCGTAACCTCGTGCAATTTACATTACTCTGAGTTATTTATGCTGGTCGCAGCACTGATCCAAAATTGATCAAATCTTTCGATCAAGTAAGGAGGATGCGGTCACGAGGCTCTTGACTTTTAGTTCGCCCGGACGACGGCCTCACAGATGGCTAGGGATTCACGGGCACCCAGTTCCAGCGCGTGGGCGTAATAAATGATCCATCGACGGACGCCTTCGGCGCCCGCTCCGGCGTAGGCACGGGCGGCGTCGGCATAGCCGTCGGTGGGCACGTTACCGGTAGCCGTATTGCGGGTAGCCGCATTTCTGGCGGTCATATCAGCGGTGGTCGTGTCGCTGATAGCCGTCGCGCTGGTGGTGATACGGCCGGATTCGACGTGGCCCACATCCGTCGCGGTCACGGCTTTCGGATCGAGACCGCGGCTGATGAGCACCAGCCGTCCGGCGGCCCGGGCGATGATTCCATCGAACGTACCGAACGGGCGGATGGTCAGCAGTTCGCCTTCCACGATCGCGGCCACGAGAATCGCCGGCGCGGAAGTCCGGGCCAGCAACAGTTCGGTGAGCCCGCTCAGCCGCGCGGCGGTCTCGGCAGGCGAGGGCGCCGGCCCCAGACCGAGGGGGTCTGCCGGATCCACGATGGCCGCGACGCCCGTTCCCCCGGCGGGCACCGCTGTGGGCGAGCCGCCGGAAGCCACCTGACCGCTGGAACCGGAAGCGGCCGGCCGGCCGGTGTGGGAGACGGGCGCGGGTGAAGCGTCCGCGGGCAGGAGGTCCGCGGACGAAGCAGGCGAGGCGGTGGGATGCTCCCGCTCTCTTGGCCGGCCGAGGTCGATGTCCGCGATGAGGCCGCGGGCGACAAGCACGTGCATCCGGGCGAGTGCCTGTCGCGGTGCCCGCTCCCAGGCGCCGCGCAGCGTCCCCAGTTCGGCGTAAAGCCGGATCGCGCCGAGTGTGACGTCGATGTCAAGGGCCCCGGCTGTGCCCGCCAGGCCACCGGCGGGTTCGTCACCCGGCTGTCCACCGGCCCCTTCGTTCGCGTCGGCGGCCGAGCCGCTGGCACCGCTGCCAGCGGTGCCAGCGGGGGAACCGGCACCGGGCGTCGCCGCTGGCAGGGCACGGTTCAGGCGCGCGCGCAGGGCCTCCAGGCCGACGTCGTGACCCTCCAGGGCAGCCGATGCCCGAGCGGCCCGCAGCGACACCTCGGTCGTCACCGCGGCGCTGCCGCGACGCATGACCCGGTGGCGCAGCAGGGCGTCGACGGACGACCGGGCCGCGGTGACCGCGTCGTGAACGCCCGGCAGAACGGTGAGAAGAGCGAACGGATCCGACCCGGTGGCTGCGGTCATTGTCCGTACGCTACCGGGTCACCTCCGGACGGACATCCGGTCGCGTACGGGCCCGCGGCCGGCCCGCCGCAGGCCGGCAGCCCGCGGCCGGTCCGGGCAAGGGGGCGGATGGGAAAGATCCTCGTTCGGTCGTCACGCCCACCGACGTCCATCAGGCCCGGTCGCGACGGCCCGAACCGGCCGGGTACGGGCATCACAACATATCCGGGCCGCGCGCCGACGCCGGACGCGGCAGACTGCGCAGAGAACGCCTCAGCAACGAACGCTTCAGCAGCCCGGAGGCGGTACCGGTCCCGGATGTCGCAGAACCGGGGAACAGCGGATCACAGGGAGGCCCACAGCCGTCTCGGACATTCCGCAACCGCGCTTGACGACCATGGATGAACGGTGGATGTGTTGAGCTGTTGCCATCGGGCACCATGTGGTGACCTGGACGCTGTCAGGCGGCCCGTGACGCTGTGCCCAGCGTCAGGCGGTAGCCACGTCCATGCCGGTGGAGGACAGCCCGTGCCCAGAAGGAGGATCAACGGTGCCGACCCCTACACACGACCGCTCAGCCGGTCGGGAGGCGACGCTCGGCGAGCTCGTCGCCGTCGCGACACGGGACATATCACTACTCGTCCGGCAGGAGATCGATCTGGCGAAGGCGGAGCTGTCGAAACAGGCCGTGTCCGCCGGGCTCGGCGCCGGGCTCCTGGCCGGCGCGGCCGGCCTCGGGTTCGGCGCGCTGATCGCGATCACGATCGGGCTCGGTGAGCTGTTCACCTGGGCCGGCGTGGAGCGGTTCTGGTCGTACTTCCTCACGGCCCTGCTCTTTGTGCTCGTCGCATCCCTGCTGGCCCTGCTCGCGGCCACCCGGCTGAAGAAACTGTCGCCCCCGGAGCGCACGTTGCAGACGGTCAGGGACGATATCGCCTGGCTGAAGCACCCGACGGCGATCGTCGGGTCCAGCGTGAACCATGCCGGCGCGCACCGTTCCGACGGGAATCCGCTCAGCCACCGGGAGGACACCGTCCCCGTCCGCTGAACCGCTCGTCGAGCCGGCTCGTCAGTTGAGCCAGTGAGTCGGCTCGTCAGAGACGGACCGGTCGCGGGCGAGCTGGCCGCAGGTGGGCCGGCCGGCCGAACCGGTCCGCTGACGCGCTCCGGCGGACGCCCCGGGCCCACCTGGCACGGCGGACATGCCGTCCCGAACCGGCTGTCTGTCATGCTGACGTGTGATGGAGGCTGCCGTTCCCGAGCCCGGCGTCGTCCTTGTGGATGGCCCGTGGCATCACCGTGACGTGTCCGCGAACGGCACCCGGCTGCACGTGGCCGAGCTTGGCGAGGGCCCGCTGGTGCTGCTGCTGCACGGGTTCCCCCAGTTCTGGTGGGGCTGGCGCCATCAGCTCACCGGGATCGCCGCTGCCGGCTACCGGGTGGTCGCCGCCGACCTGCGCGGCTACGGGGCCAGCGACAAGCCCCCCCGTGGCTATGACGCCTTCACCCTGTCCGACGACGTCACCGGGCTGGTACGGGCCCTCGGCGAACGGGATGCTGTGATCGTCGGGCACGACTGGGGCGGCCTGGCCGGATGGACGACCGCGGCGCTGTGCCCCCGTCTCGTGCGCGGGCTGGTGGTGCTCTCCATGCCGCATCCGCTGCGGACCCGGCACGAGATGCTGGCGAACCTGCGCGGGCAGGGTGCCGCCGGCCGGCATCTGATCACCTTCCAGCTGCCGTGGCGCCCGGAGCGGGTACTGGTCGCCGACGACGCGGCCTATGTCGGTGAGGTGCTGCGGGCGTGGGGCGGCCCGGGCTATCCCGACGCCGAGACGGAGGCCCGCTATCGCGAGGCGATCCGGATTCCCGGGGTCGCGCACAGCTCGCTGGAGTACCACCGTTGGGTCTTCCGGTCGTTGTTCCGGCCGGACGGGGCCCGTTTCGCCGCCGCGTTGCGCCAGCCGGTGTCCGCCCCCACCCTGCAGCTGCACGGGCGCCTCGACAGGTTCATGCTCCCGTCCACCGCGCAGGGCTCAGGGCGCTACGTCAGCGGCCCCTACGAGTGGAAGCTGCTGGACGGGGTCGGCCACTTCCTCCCGGAGGAGGCCCCGGACGTCGTCACCAAGGAGATCCTCTCCTGGCTGGCGCGGTGAGGCCACCCCGTCCGGCCGCGGCTCCCGTCCGGTCACAGATCCTGGCCGGCTGCGGCTCCCGGCCAGTCGCGGCTCCCGGTCAGTCGCAGCCTCGGGTACTGACGGCGTTGGTCGTGGTCTGACCGGCGGCGGCCAGGTCGTCCACCTCGGCGCTGGTCAGCACGTACCCGGTGTCCGAGTCGTTCGTGGCGGCGGCGAACACCACGCCGTAGACGGCGCCCTGCTCGGACAGCAGCGGCCCACCGGAGTTGCCCGGCAGCACCTGCCCACGGACGGCGTATATGTCACGGAGCACCGTGCCCTGGGAGTAGATGTTCGGGGCCCTGGCGGTCTGGCGGTTGCGGATACGGGCCGGCGCGGTCGTGTACGGGCCGTCCTGGGGGTATCCGGCGACGATCGCGTCGTCTCCCGCACGGCCGGGCGGGTTGTTCTGGAAGGGCAGCGGCGTCCGGCGCAGGCCGGGCACGTAGAGGACGGCGATGTCGGTGTCGGGGTCGAACAGCACGACCCTGGCCGGCAGGGTGCTGTTGCCCACCTCGACCTGGGGCCGGGTCACCCCGGCGACGACGTGGGCGTTCGTCATCACCCGTTCCGTCGCGTAGACGAAGCCGGTGCCTTCGACCCGCTTGGAGCACGATGGCGCGATCCCGCGGATCTTCAGGATGCTGTTCGCCGCGGCCTGCACGGCCGGGGTGTTCTCGGCGGTGGTGTCGGGTGGTTCGACCGGCACGATCTGCCCTCCGCCGAGACCGGAGAAGACCTCGGGGAAGCCGTTCTGGTCGACGAGCCTGCGCAGGTCGGCGAAGGCGTCGCGCACGGCGTTCGGCATGGCCGCGTCGACGGTCCGCAGGACCTCGGAGCGGCGGACGTGCTCGGCGAGGGTGGTGAACGGGGACCGGTCGACCGCCGTTGCCAGCAGCCACGCCACGAGCAGCACCGAGATACCGGAGAGCACCGCGCCAGCCACCGAGTCGACGGTCTGGCCCGGCCGCCAGGTGAGCCGGTCGCGTAGGGCCGCCCCGAGCGCCGTGGCGGCGATCTGCCCGATCAGGGCGAGGCCGAGGACGACGAGGATGCCGATGAGGGGGCCCTGCGACTCCGCGTTGATCATATCCGCGAACGGTGTCGCTATGTGCGCGCCGAGGACGCCGCCGCCGAGGAACCCGATGAAGGACAGCGCTCCGACCACGAAGCCCTGCCGGTAGCCGGACACGGCAAAAACGATCACAGCGATGACCAGGACGAGGTCAAGGATGTCGAACACCTTCGGCTGCCCGGTATCCGCTAGCCGACCGTCAGCGTGCCGTGCATGTTCGGATGGATCGTGCAGAGGAACGAGTAACTGCCCGGTTTGTCGATGGTGAACGTGACCGACTGTGATGTGCCTGCCGAAGTGACGCTGGTGCGGGCCTCGGGGATCTCCGGGATCACGAAGTTGTGCGGGGCGGAGCCCGCCGGCACCGTCAGGTTTACCCGGATCTTCCCAGGCCGGGCCGTCAGGGCCGAGGGGGAGAACTCAAGGGACGCGGTGCCGACCACGTCGAAGACCTGGACGCCATTTTCGATCTTTGGCGTGGCGGTGGCGGCGGCCGAGGGCGGGCCGGCCGGTGTGTCGCTCCCACAGCCGCTGAGCCCGAGCCCGAGCACAACGACGGCGAGCATGAGGGCCAGCGTGCCCGGGCGGGCCGTTCGACGGCGGCCCGGCCTGCCGGCGCTGGGCGCCAGGCCCGGGAGAGCATCCGGGCCGGTCATTACGCTCATTGCTGCCTCCGGTCCTTGTCGCCCTTCGCCGACGGCCGTCCGTTTAAGGGCCGTCCGTTTAAGGGCCGTCCGCTTAAGGGCCGTCCGCTTAAGAACACTGTCGTCCCTGGTGTCCGGGCCGGGCGCGGATCTGTCATCGATCTGTCCGTGGAGCTGGGTGGGTCGCGGGGAGCACCGGGGACTTCGGCCCGCGCAGCCCGCCCGGTGGGCCGAGGCCCGTCCGGTGGGCCGAGGTCCCGACTGGTCACCGGCCGGGCTGACGGTACCGCCCGCGGGGCGGCTCACCCGGAGCGGGCCTGCGGTTCCGGCGGTCTCCACGAACGGTTGTGACGCTGCGTGTGCGTCCGGGTGGTTCATCCGGAGTCGTCCGTCGGCTCCGAGGCCCGGCCGGGGCAGGTGGACGCCGGCCGGGCGTCCACCGTGGGTGCCGGCGGGGTGCCCGTCACCGGCGACTCGACCTGTTCGGCGGGCAGCCAGAGGCGCTCCCAGCCGCCCATCCGCAGCAGCGCGTCGATCAGCCCGCCGGTGAAGCCCCAGATGAACATCTCCTGGACGCGGAAGGCCGGTCCCAGCGCGCCCGTCCTGCGATGACGGACCTGCAGCCGGTTCGCCGGGTCGGCCAGGTGGGTGATCGGTACCCGGACGACCGCGGACGTCTCGCTCGGGTCCACCGGCGCGACCGGGCACGGTGTGTGCCACCACCCCAGCACCGGCGTCACCAGGAAGTGGCTCGGCGGTATGTAGAGGGCGGGGCCGGTGGCCAGGAGCCGCACGCCGGTCGGGTCGAGGCCGACCTCCTCCCTGGCCTCCCGCAGCGCGGTCGCGGCCGGGGAGGTGTCGGTGGGGTCGGTCGCCCCGCCGGGGAAGGCCGACTGGCCGGCGTGGCTGCGCAGGCTCGCCGCACGTTCGATGAGCAGGATGTCGGGCCCCTGGGGGCCGTCGCCGACCAGCATGAGGACGGCCGCGGGACGCCCGTCGGCCGCGTGCAGCCCGGTCCAGGAAAGCTGGTCGGGATGGGCGGTGCGCAGGGCCGTCGCCAGGCCCGCGAGCCAGGCGGGCACGCCGGCCCCGGCCAGGCTGTCCGTTC
>NZ_CEVIVD010000013.1:24883-26178 GCF_982290655.1 Protofrankia sp. CiP1_Cm_nod3 | reverse complement strand
GGGCTTCCTGTCGGGGCCGCTTCGGCCGGGCTTCCTGTCGGGGCCGGGCCGGCTGGCGGCGCGGGGCTGCCCGCCCCGGCCAGGCCGCGCGCTCCCGCCAGGTGGTGGCCTCCCACCGGGCCGGGCCGGGCCAGCCGCCCCGGGCCGTCGGCCCCGGCCAGCCCGTCGAGATCGTCCGGGCTGTCCGGATACGCGGCCGTGTTCACCTGGCCGCTTCGGCGTCGGCGCGGACCAGCCGAGCGGCCTGTGCCGGCGTGGTCGCGCCGAGGCCGAAGGACGGGCACAGGCGGGCGATGCCGCACACGCCGCACGCCGGCCGCCGGGCGTGGCAGACCCGCCGGCCGTGGAAGATGAGCCGGTCGGATGCGATCGTGTAGTCGCGCCGTTCGAGCAGCCCGGCGAGGTCGCTCTCGACCCTGACCGGGTCGGTGCTGGTGGTGAGCCCGAGCCGGCGCGAGAGCCGTCCGACATGGGTGTCGACCGTGATGCCGGGCTGGTCGAAGATGTGCCCGAGCACGACGTTGGCGGTCTTGCGGCCGACCCCGGGGAGGGTGACCAGGTCGTCGAGGCGCGGCGGCACGGTCCCGTCGAAACGGTCGGCCAGGGCGGCGCCGATCCCGATGAGCGAGTTCGCCTTGGCCCGGAAGAAGCCGGTCGGCCGCAGGATGGCTTCGAGTTCCGCCCGGTCGGCGGCGGCGTAGTCGTCCGCGGTGCGGTACTTCGCGAACAGCGTCGGGGTTACCTCGTTGACCTTCTTGTCGGTGCACTGGGCGGACAGGACGGTGGCGACGAGGAGCTCGAGGGGATTGCCGAAGCTGAGCGCGATCCGTGCGTCCGGGTGGAGCTCGCCGAGTACGCGGACGATCTTCCGGGCTCGCCGTGTCCGCGCCAGCGGGCTTTCGGTGGCGGCGTCGGCGAGGGTGGACACGTCCACAGGGTATCCGGTAACCGGATCATCGCGTTCTCCGGCCGGGGGACCGGGTGTGTCCGAGGTCGCATCGCGTATCCTGACCCCGCGTGTCAGTTACGCAGAGTCGTCCCCCACCATGGTGCCCGCCATGTTTCTGATTGCCGCGATCTCGTTCCCGCTCCTGCTGCTGGGCCTGCTGCTCGCCATGGAGCGGGTGGAGCGTCCCCTGCGCATGGCCGACTCGGGCCAGGGCCTGGAGGGCTTCCTCGACAACGCCCGCCCCGACGAGGTGAACACGTTCGTCTCCCAGGGCTTTCCGGCCGCCCTGGAGCGTTACCGCCGCCGTCTGCGGCGGTCGGCTCCGGGTAAGCACCGGGCGACCTGA
>NZ_CEVIVD010000013.1:22914-24336 GCF_982290655.1 Protofrankia sp. CiP1_Cm_nod3 | reverse complement strand
CGGTCGGCCCCGGGCGCGGGCCCGTGGATGCCTTCTCGCCCTGTGTGACTACGTAGAGTAATCAATCGCTTCGGTCCGTGTGTGACTTTCCGTCCACAGGCCCGGGTCAGGGGTTGACGGGAGCTCTCCCGGGCCGGCCGAGCGGGCCGGAAATACCCGGATTCGCCCGACCTGTTCAAGACCCGACAGCCTCTTTCGGCTTTCAGGTCGTGCCCTTTGGCGCTACTCCTGGCATGCTCGGACGCCGTGGACGATCTGCTTGCCCGTGTTCCCATGTTTGCCGGCCTGTCCGAACAGGACCGGCAGGCCCTTAACGATCATTTGGAACGTCAGAATGTTACCCGAGGCGACGTTCTGTTTCGGGAAGGTGAAACCGGAGACCGTGTCTTCGTGATCCTTGCTGGAAAGGTCAAGATTGGCCGTGCGGCGTCGGACGGACGCGAGAACCTCCTCATGGTGATGGGGCCCGGAGACCTCTTCGGGGAACTCTCGCTGTTCGACCCGGGGCCCCGCACGGCCAGCGCGACCGCGGTGACCGACGCGTCGCTGGTCTCCCTGGAGCACACCGCGCTGCGCCCGTGGCTGGCAACCCGGCCCGAAGCGGCGTCGCTGCTGCTGCGGGTGCTGGCCCAGCGCCTGCGGCGGACCAACGACTCCATGGCCGACATGGTGTTCACCGACGTGCCCGGACGGGTGGCCAAGGCCCTTCTCGACCTTGCCGAGCGCTTCGGTGAGCCGGCCCAGCCCGGCAACGAGGCGGCTGGTGTCCGGGTCGAGCACGGCCTGACCCAGGAGGAGCTCGCCCAACTGGTCGGGGCCTCCCGGGAGACGGTCAACAAGGCGCTCGCGGACTTCGCGACCCGCGGCTGGCTGCGTCTGGACTCCCGCGCGGTGGTGCTGCTCGACCGGGAGCGGCTCGCCCGCCGCGCCCGGTAGGGCGTAAGCCGGCGGACGCCGGTCGACGCGGGCGTGTTCGGCCCACGCGACCGGGGGTCCGCCGGGAGACGCCCCTGGTTCCGGCCTGAGGGGGCACAGGCTGGCTGACTCCCGTCCCAGCAGGTCCTGACCGGTACGCCTGGCGTACCGGTCAGGACCTGCCCTCACATCATGAAGATCTTCTTTGCTGGGTCGGCTGCAGGCGCCGGACCCGGCTGCTGTCGTGCGCGCCGCCATGCCCGTGCCGCCGCAGCGGTGGTTGTCACACCGTCGCGACGTACATGACCCACTATCTGACCGGACCCGCTGACCGGACCTACTACCTGGCCCGTCGCGTCGTATCCGAATGGCTACCAGCTGCCACTGCTGTCACTGCCACCTGCGCCACTGCCACCTGGCACCTCCGCGCGGTTGTCCCGCGCGGTCATGCCTGCGTGGTCGGCTCCGCCAGGGACGGCACCGTCGGCGCGCCCGCCGGGGATGCCG
>NZ_CEVIVD010000013.1:16107-22608 GCF_982290655.1 Protofrankia sp. CiP1_Cm_nod3 | reverse complement strand
GACGCCACCGTCGAGGGCGCGGCGCCCGGCGCCGGCAGGCCCGTCGCGGGGCGGGTCACCCGGACGTCGGCGACCCCTGGCAGGTTCACCGGTTTCGGGCCCACCGGCCACGAGCCGTCGGGAACCGCGGACAGCAGCCGGCGGGTCTGCGCGGCCTCGCTCACCGCCTCCGTCGCGGTCGCGGCGGCCAGCGCCTTCTCGTACGCGGCCCGGGCCTCGGCCGGCTTGCCGCTCGCGACCAGCACGGTACCCAGCGCCCGCCATGCCAGGACCTGGGCGCGGACGTCCTCGGCGCCCACCTCGACCGCGCGCCGGGCCACCGCCAGTGCCTCGGCCGGCCGGCCGGCGTCGAGGAGCGTGCCGGCCAGATGCGCGTACGCCTGGCGGCGCGGGAAGAGCAGGGTGGCCGGCTCGCCGGCGGCCAGCGCCGTCTCCAGCAGGTGGATCGCCTCCTGCAGGCGGCCTCTGGCCCGCGCGACCTGGGCGGCCAGCACCTTGGCGCCGAGCTGGGCGTGGGGCTGCAGCTCGAGGCTGTCCAGCGCCCGCATGGCCAGGTCCGCGGCCTGCTCGGCGTCGTCGAGGAGCCCGGCGTCGAGCCGGGTGAGCCCCAGCAGCACCATGGCGAGCGCGCCGACGACGGCATGGCCGCCCTGGTCGGCGGCGGCCTGGGCGTTGTGCAGGTGCGCCGCCCCGCGCTCGGGGTCACCGGCGCCCCGCGCGGCCAGGCCCCTGGCCACGAGGGTGAGCGCGACACCCCAGGTGTCCCCGGTCGCCTCGAACAGCCCCGCCGCCCGTTCGGCCTCGGCCTCGGCCTCGGTGATGTCCCCGAGTTCGGCGGCGGCGACCGCGTCGATCGTCAGGCACACGGCCAGGCCCCACACCTCACCCAGTGACCCGGCCATCTCGATCAGGTCGCGGGCGAGCCGGCGGGCCCGGCTGAGCTGGCCGGACAGCAGCCAGACCAGCGCCTCCGTGCCCGCGCACCAGCCCAGGCCACCGGTGTCGTCCAGCCGCCTGAAAACCTCGGAGGCGTCCCGGAGGTACTCCTGGGCACGTGGGTAGTCCCCCCGGGTGGTCGCGCTCCAGGCGAGGTGCTGGAGGGCCCAGCCGACCCCTCTGGGATCGCCGACCCGACGGGCGAGGGCCAGCGCGTCGGTGAACCGCTTCTCGGCGTGGCGCACCCGGCCGGCAGCGTATTCCAGCAGGCCGAGCTGGCGCAGGGTGGCGGCGACCACCCGGTCGCTGCCGGCACGCTGAGCCTCCTCGAGCGCGGTGACGAGCGCGGTCGCGGCCTCGTCGTCCCGGCCCTGCTTGTGCCGCAGGTCGCCGAGGATGCGGTACGCCGCGGCCCGCAGCTCGGGTGTGGTGACCCGCAGTGCGGGCCGCAGGACACGCTCGGCCTCGTCCAGCCGGCGCAGTGACGCCAGGGCCTCGGCCTGCAGCACGACCGCGCCCAGATCGTCGAGTTCGCCCACGACCCCCCGGCCGAGCCGGCGTGCGCTGGTGATCAGATCGATGGCGCTGCGGTGGTCGTCGCGGGCGAGCGCCGAGCGGGCGACCCGGACCAGGGCGTGGAACCCGGGCTCCCGCGCCGACCAGGCCGGATCGGTGGGCGCCAGCGCCATCGACGCCGCGAGGTCGTGGGCTCGTTCGGCATGGTGGCCGACGAAGGCCGCGACCTCCGCCTCGGAGCCGCTGAGGAACTCCACCCCCCACTGGGCCGCCGCGGCGTGCCGGCGGGCCCGCTCCACCTTGGGCAGGCCGGCGTAGGCGACGTCCCGGGCCATCGGGTGCACGAACGTCCACATCGGCTCCCCGGGATGCGGGGCCCGCAGGAGCTGGCGTTCGGTGAGGGTTTCCAGTGCCCGGTGCACCTGCTCGCCGCGACGGTCCTCCAGCGCGGGCAGCGCGTCCGCGGGGAACCGGCTGCCGAGCACCGACGCCGACCGCAGGACGGCCTTCGCGATCGGGTCGAGATCGTCGATGCGGGCGGCCAGCACCGACTGCACACCGGCCGGCAGCGTGGTCTCGGGCAGGGATCCCTCGAGCACCCAGGCGCACTGCTGGGTGCCGGCCGGGTGGGCCGGGGGACGCAGGATTTCCGAGGCCGGGCCCGTGTCCGGCGCGACGCCGTTCGACGTGGTGCCGGGCAGCGGCTCCGTCCCCGCCACGCCGGCGCTGGTGCCGACATCGGTACCGGCGCCGGCGCCGGCGGCGGCCGCGCCGGCCGCGCCGCCGCGGTGCAGGATGCCCCGGTCCACCAGCAGGTTCAGCAGCTCGGTGAGGAAGAACGGGTTGCCGTGGACCCGCGCGAGCAGGGCGGCCCGGGCGGTCTCGTCCAGCTCGGCGCCGCCGAGATAGTCGCGCAGCAGGCTGGCCGAGGCGGACTCCGCCAACGGGGCGAGCGCGAGCGACTCGGCGTTGGGCAGCCCGGCCAGCGACGGGACCTCACGGTCAAGCATGATCAGCAGTATCGGCCCGCGCAGCCTGCCGGCGAAACGCCGCAGGCCCTGCCACAGCGCGGTCGTCGCCCATTCCAGGTCGTCCAGGACGATGACCAGCGGCCCGTCGTTGGACAGGCCGCCGAGCAGCACGGCCACGTCGTCGACGATCGCGTCGACGGCCCGGACGGCGGGATCGTCGGCCGGGTTCTCCCGCCCGGCAGGGTCCCCCGGCGGGATGTCCGGGGCCACCGTCGAGCGGCCCTCCGGCGGCACACCCAGCAGGGCGAGCAGCTTGTCGGCCACGCCGCCGGGGATGCGGGTGCGCGCTGCCGGGTGCTCCAGCCGGCTGACCGTGCGCCGGACCCGTTCGGCGACCCGGTCCGGGCTGTCGCCCTCGCCGACCCCGCAGGCGGTGCGCACGATGTCCATGAGCGGGGCGAGGTCCCGGCCGTCACCGTGGCGGACCGTGCGGCCCCACAGCACCCTCGCGTCCTGCGCCGCGCCCGCCCGGCGGGCCAGTTCCACCGCTATCCGGGTCTTGCCGATGCCGGCCTCACCGGTGACGACGACCGTCCGCGGCTGGCCGTGCGCGACGACGTCCCGGAAGGCGGACTCGAGTACCGCGAGGTCCTGGTCGCGCCCGGTGAACGGCGCGTCGTCGCCGTGCCCGGGCCGGGCGACGTTGGACGGCCGCAGGCTGACCAGCTCGTAGGTGGGGACCGGCTCGCGCTTGCCCTTGAGCTTCAGCGGGGCCAGCCGGCGCCAGGTCGCCACCGAGGTCGTGGCGATCATGGTGTCGTGGCCCGCGTACACGGCGCCCACCGCGGCGGCGTCCGACAGCCGGGCGGCGGTGTTCACCGTGTCGCCGATCACCGTGTAGGTCAGCGACGCCTGGACGCCGGCCAGCACCTCCCCGGTGTTGATCCCGACGCGCAGGCCGAGGTGGCGGCCACCGCCGGCCTCGTCGGTGACGAGCCGGCGGACGGTCTCCTGCATGGCGGCGGCGGCGCGCACGGCGCGTTCCGGGTCGTCCTCGTGCGCGGTCGGCGCGCCGAACACGGCCATGATGCCGTCGCCGGTGAGGTTGTCGACCCGGCCGCCGACCTCGGCGACGTCGCGGGCCAGGGCCGCGAGCACCCGGTCGGTGACCTCGCCGACACGTTCGGGATCCAGGTCCTCCGCCCACGCGGTGAAGTCCGAGAGGTCGCCGAACAGGACGGTGACGACCCGGCGTTCGGCGCCCTCGTCGGTGCCCATGCCGTTTTCGGTCTGCAACGGCAGCCCGCAGTGGAAACAGAACCGTCCACCGGGAACGGCGGGAGTGCCGCACCGCGGGCAGCGCAGCGTTCCACCGAGGGGAGATGTGATCATTGGGGCGCCCTGAAGCCGGAGTCAGAGCCTGGCCATGACGTCCGGCCGGCCTGCCCGGTGTATCGGGCCTGCCGGCACGGTATCCAGGACCGGACCCTTTTGACGTGGTCGGATATATCCGGAGCGTTGCGCACGGGTGGTCGCCTCCCGGCCGCGAGCATAAGCCAACCGTACGAGATCTTCTGTTCGTGCTGATCTTAACGGTTTCCAGGAAGGAAGAGGGCGGTGTGGGATGTCCAGAATCCGGCCGGCTCTACCCTCCCCACCGAAGGCGATGCGATCATGTTTTCGCATCACCGGAGGTGCGTGGGCTGGCGGGGCCGAAGGCGATGCGATCATGTTTTCGTGTTCGTGCGGGTCCCGCCGTCGACGCGATCATGATTTGTGGACGCGGCCGGAAGGCCGTCTCCGCCGCCGGAACGGCGGCCTATGCGAGCGGGAGCTCGAGCGGTGTGGTCCGCAGTTCCCGCCGCTGGCGCAGGTGCTCGATCTGGGCGCGGACGGACATCTCCGCGGCCGGCCACAGGGCACGGTCGACGTCCGCGTAGATCCGTTGAACGATCTGACGGACCGTGCTGTCGCCGGCGGCGAGGGCCGCCCGGACCTGGTCGAGCCGGGCCTCCCGGTGCGCGAGGTACGCCGCCGCGGCGCGGCCCGCGGCCGGCAGATGCGGCCCGTGGCCGGGGAGCACCATGGCGTCACCCAGCTCGCGTAGGCGCCGCAGGCTGGCCAGGTAGTCGCCGAGCTGCCCGTCGGGGTGCGCGACCACGGTCGTGCCCCGGCCGAGGATCGTGTCGCCGGTGAGGACCGAGCTTCCCGCGGTGGGCGCCGGGACGTCGTGACCGCTGGCGCCGCTGTTGACGCCGCCGGTGCCGCTGGTGCCGCCGGTGCCGGTCCACCGGTCGTCGGTGAGGACGAACGACAGCGAGTCGCTGCTGTGGCCGGGGGTGGCCAGCACCCGGATCTCCACCCCGGCGGCGGCGATCACGTCGCCCTCGGCCAGCCCTTCGTCGCCGAGCCGGTGGGCGGCGTCAAGGGCGCGCACCGGCGCGGAGGTCAGCTCGTGCAGCGGCACGGCACCCTCACTGTGATCAATATGACCATGGGTGAGCAGGATGACGTCGACCGGCCCGGCCGCGACGATCGCCGCGAGATGGCCGGGGCCGGGTGGGCCGGGGTCGACCACGACGCAGCCGGTGGCGCCCGGGGCGCGCAGGATCCAGGTGTTCGTGCCGTCCAGGGTCATCGGGCCGGGGTTGGGCGCGAGCAGCAGCGAGGCCAGCAGGGTCACCTGCCGCGGCGCGGGCGGGCCGCCCTCCGCCGGGGCCGCCGTGCGCGGGCCGGGCACGCCGCCCGTAACGCTCGTATGCCCCACAGGTCACTCACCAGGTTCCGAAGCGGACGATGCTCTGCCGCGCGGGTGGCCCGGCACTCCACCCGCTCGTTGCCCGGACGGCCCACCGGACTGCCCGCTGGCTCGGGCTGCCCACCGGCCCGACCGTCGAGTCGGCTAGTTCTGCCGTAGACAGTAGTTCTGCCGTAGACAGTAGGTTGTCCGCCCCGGCTCGCGCACCATGTCGGCGGTCGCGGCCAGCTGTGAGCTGCGTCTCGTTCGAAGGCCCGTATACAGCCGTTTTTCGATGACCAGCCGCCGGTGGACAGTTATCGTTTGGATATATCCACAGCTGGACGGCGGCCCGCGTGCACGCCGTCCGTTCGCGGTTCCCCGACAAGGGCTAGCTGACGGTGACGACGATCTCCACCTCGACCGGAGCGTTCAGCGGCAGGACACCCACCCCGACCGCGGACCTGGCATGTCGTCCGGCGTCACCGAACACCGCCACGAACAGGTCACTCGCACCGTTGATCACTGCCGGCTGGCCGGTGAACGCGGGCACGCTCGCGACGAACCCGACGACCTTGACGACACCGGTGATCGCGTCCAGGCCGCCGGCCACCGCGG
Organism: Protofrankia sp. CiP1_Cm_nod3; assembly: GCF_982290655.1. NCBI lineage: Bacteria > Bacillati > Actinomycetota > Actinomycetes > Frankiales > Frankiaceae > Protofrankia > Protofrankia sp. CiP1_Cm_nod3. The sequence goes on along the minus strand of NZ_CEVIVD010000013.1, from coordinate 16,830 downwards.
CCGCGGCCGCCAGCGCGTTCAGGGCGCTGATCCGGGCCAGGTCGGCAGCGCGCTCCGCCGGCACCGAGCCGCCGTCGGCGGCCTCGCCGACCGGCCCGGTCGCGGCGAGGACGCCGTCCACCAGGGGGAGCTGTCCGGCCGTCCACACCAGGTCACCGTGCCGCCGGGCGGGCACGTACGCGCCCGCCGGCGACGGGGCCGTGGGCAGCGTCAGGCCGAGCGCGGCCAGGCGTTGCAACGGGGTCGCCGCGTCGGCTGTCACGGCGCTCACCTCGCCGGTTCGCCCTTGGGGCGCTTGAAGTAGGCGACCAGGCTCTCCGGGTTCGGCCCCGGGACGATCTGGACCAGCTCCCAGCCGTCCGCCCCCCAGTTGTCGAGGATCTGCTTGGTCGCGTGGATCAGCACCGGCGCTGTCGCGTACTCCCAGGTCTGCATGACTTGTGACCATAGTGCGTCGCGGCCGAGGATCACGTGACGACGTCCACGGCGTGCCTCTCGGCGCCCACGCCGGGAGCACGCGCGGGACCGGCCCGAAGGGGGCTCGCAGGCTCGTCTGACGGGCGCTTGGCAGGCTCCGCCCGGCCGTCTGAAGCAGCCTGGAGGACATCGCCGGGAGGAAGTGTGCGGCCCTGGTGGCCGGGCCGCGGGCGGGGCGGATGGCGCGGCGGCCCTGCGGCGTCCGCGCCGCCCTGGCCCGCACCTGGCCCGCACCTGGCCCGCACC
>NZ_CEVIVD010000013.1:0-16033 GCF_982290655.1 Protofrankia sp. CiP1_Cm_nod3 | reverse complement strand
CCCGGGCCGCACCCGGGCCGCACCCGGGCCGCGGGCGGGCACGGGCGGGCACGGGCCCGGCGAAGGACACGGGTGAAGGACATATCGGTGGATATCGCGCCCGCTGCCTGTTCGTCGACCGGAACGGCCGGGGCCGGCCGGGTACGGTCGTTGATGTGACGCCGCAGGAGACTCCATCGTGGGACGCCGCGGACGGGCCATGGCGCTGCCGCCTGCACGTGGTGAGCGGCAAGGGCGGCACCGGCAAGACGACCGTCGCCGGTGCGCTCGCGGTGGCACTGGCCACCGGTGGCAGGCGCGTCCTGCTCACCGAGGTCGAGGGACGCCAGCAGATCGCCCAGCTCTTCGACACCCCGCCGCTGCCCTACGCGGAACGCAAGGTCGCGAGCGCTCCCGGTGGCGGCGAGGTCTTCGCGCTCGCCATCGACGCGGAGGAGGCGCTGCTGGAGTACCTGGAGATGTTCTACAACCTCCGCCGCGCGGGCCGGGCGCTGGAGCGGATCGGCGCCGTCGACTTCGCCACCACGATCGCGCCGGGCGTCCGTGACGTCCTGCTCACCGGCAAGGTGAAGGAGGCGGTCAACCGCCCGGACGCGGCCCGCCCCGGGGGCAGGGCCTACGACGCGGTGGTTCTCGACGCGCCGCCGACCGGGCGGGTCACCCGGTTCCTCAACGTCAGCGCCGAGGTCGCCGGGCTGGCCAGGGTGGGCCCGGTCCGCGCCCAGGCCGACAGCGTGATGGCGGTGATGCGCTCCGAGCAGACAGCCGTGCACCTGGTCACCCTCCTGGAGGAGATGCCGGTCCAGGAGACCGTGGACGGCGTCGCCGAGCTGCGTGCCGCCGGGCTGCGGGTCGGCGGTGTGATCGTGAACATGGTCCGGACGCCGTTGCTCGTCGACGAGGAGCTCAAGCGGGCCGGCGCGGGCCGGCTGGACGTCGAGGAGCTGGCCGCGGGCGTGAAGGCGGCCGGCATCGTCCCCGCTGCCGCGCTGGTGGACGCGCTGGTGGCGGAGGCGGCCCAGCATGCCCACCGGGTGGCCCTGGAGCGGGCCGAACGCGGCGAGATCGAGGCGTTGGGACGTCCTGTGTACGAACTGCCCCTGGTCGCCGACGGCGTGGACGTCGGCGTGATCTACCGGTTCGCGGAGTTGTTGCGGATGCAACGGATGGTCGGATGAGCAACGGTCGGACGAGCGGGCTCGCGGCTGTGGGGACGCGGCTGCCCCCGGCAACGCCCGCGTCCAGGGTGCCCGCGTCCATGGCGCCGGCGTCCGCGGTGCCGGTGCTGGACGTCGACGCCATGCTCGACAGCGAGAAGATCATCGTGTGCTGCGGGTCGGGCGGGGTCGGGAAGACCACGGTCGCCGCCGCGCTCGCGCTGCGCGCGGCCGAGCGGGGCCGCCGGACGGTCGTCCTCACGATCGACCCGGCCCGCCGGCTGGCCCAGTCCATGGGCCTGACCGAGCTGGACAACAACCCCCGGGAGGTCGTGGGGGTGGACCGCTCCGCGGGTGGCCATCTCGACGCGATGATGCTCGACATGAAGCGGACGTTCGACGAGATCGTCCTCGTGCACGCGACCCCGGAGCGCGCCCAGCAGTTACTCGACAACCCCTTCTACCAGTCGCTGTCGTCGTCCTTCGCCGGTACCCAGGAGTACATGGCGATGGAGAAGCTCGGCCAGCTGGACGCGACGGGCGAGTGGGACCTCATCGTCGTCGACACCCCGCCGACCCGGTCGGCCCTGGACTTCCTGGACGCGCCCAACCGCCTGAGCGCCTTTCTCGACGGCCGGCTGCTGCGGCTGCTGCTCGCCCCGGCGAAGGCCGGCGGGAAGATGTACCTGAAGGTCGTAGGCGTCGGGCTGGGTGTGTTCAGCAGGGTGTTGACGAAGATCGTCGGCGCGCAGCTGCTCGCCGACCTCAGCCAGTTCGTGGCCGCCCTGGAGACGATGTTCGGAGGGTTCCGGCAGCGCGCCGACCAGACGTACCAGCTGCTGGGCGCGCCCGGGACGTCCTTTGTCGTGGTGGCGGCGCCGGAGGCCGCGGCGCTGCGGGAGGCGTCGTACTTCGTCGACCGTCTCGACGCGGACGGGATGCCGTTGGCGGGCCTCGTCGTCAACCGGGTCCACCCGGTCGGGCCGCCCGCCCGCGGGCTGACCGTGGAACGCAGCCTGGCGGCGGCCGAGACGCTCGGTGAGCACGCCGAACATCCGCTGGCGGCGGCGGTGCTGCGCATCCACGCGGAACGGGTGCGGCTGGCCACCCGGGAGCAGCGCCTGCGGGACCGCTTCACCAGCGCGCATCCCGACACGCCCCTGGTCGAGGTCGACGCGTTCGCCGGCGACGTTCACGACCTCGACGGCCTGCGCGCTGTCGGCGCCGTACTTGCCGGTGACAGTCCGCCCGGTTTCCCCGACCTTCCCGGCCTCCCCGAGCAGGCCCACGACGTCGCCCCGGGGCAGACCAGCTAGCGCGAACCGAAGAGGGTGGCGGCCGAATGGGGTGGTGACGTGGTTCTCGTCCCCTGTCACCCCGCGTCCGCCGCGCCGTGGCTGCGTTCGCCGACGCCGTCTCCCGCCTGGCGTTGGTGGGGCTGTCGGCGACCGGCCGGTTTCATGAGGACTGTGGGGGCGCAGGGCAGCGGTGTCGCCTGCCCCGCCGGGTGGATCTCAACCGGCGGGGACTACGGAACGTCACAGGCGCGCGGGCGGCGGTGTCGCGTGTCCCGCGGGGGCTGTCGGCTGGTCGAGCCCGCGGGTGCGCGAACGGTTGTGATCGCGCACCCGTCGAGCGGATCGGGCATCTGAGTCCGTCCGGTCGTCCTTGCTCGTCCGGCTAGCCCGGATCATCGCTGGCAGCGACGCCGTCGTCGAGCGGTTGTCCCGTTAGTGACGTTGATGTCCGCAATGCCCCATAGACGTGTGATGATGAGCCGCGCTGGGGAGCCGGACAGCGAGTTCGTCAACGAAAAACCAACAGGACGCCAGTAGGTGACCAGTAGGGGACGAGGTGCGGACGGTCCTAACCGGCGGAGGCGGTGCCGTGGTGGGCGCGCGCGTCCGCGAGCAGCTTCCGCCACGATGTGACGTCCGGTCGCCGGCGCAGCAGTGCCCGGCGTTCCCGTTCGGTCATACCGCCCCAGACTCCGAACTCCACTCGGTTGTCAAGGGCGTCAGCGAGGCACTCGGTGCGGACGAGGCATCCGAAGCACCGGGTCTTCACCCGGTTCTGTGCCGCTCCCTGGACGAAGAGGTCGTCCGGGTCCAGGTCGCGACAGGCCGCGTTCGCGGTCCAGTCGCCGTCGACGGTCGAGCCGATCAACTGTGTCGAGCTGGCACGTCGGGCGGCACTGGTGCGGGTCGCCAGGCTGCTGGTCATGCCACCTGCCTTTCTTCTCGAGACCGGGTCAGGGGGCCCGTGCGGGTGGTGACGTGGCTTCGCCCGAAACCGTATGGAGCGTCTCCGCCACGGCACAGACCCCACACGGGTGGTTGTCTAAATGACCCGTCCGGGCCATTGATCCGAATGACGAGAGAGGCGCTATCTGTAACCAGATCATGTCGTGTGCGTGACATTCATATGTCCGTTCCGTGCGGTCGTACGCTGGTGCGGGAAGCGCGGCTGAGCGGCCGTGCGAGGGGGCCGTTTGGAGGTTCCCGGACGTGACCAGCGCGACAGGCCCAGGCCGCGAGGGCCTGTGGCCGCCCGCCGGTTCCGACCGGGCCGGCTACGGCAGAGGGGTCGCGTCGGGTGCCGGCCTGATGCCGGACGGTCCACGTCGCGGCCGTCCGCGCGTGTGGACGGTGGTCGAGCGGGCCGGGCAGGCCATGATCCTCAGCGGGCTCGCGGGTGTCCTGCTCGCGCTGGTGATGTTGCCGGTCGTGGCGCTGGCGGGCCTGACGGTGAAGGGCGGCGCCGACGCCTTCCTGGACCTGCCGGCGAACCTCGCCGTCCCGCCACTGCCGCAGGCGTCCCGCATCCTGGACGCCAGGGGTAATGTCATCGGATATCTGCGAGGTGAGCAGGACCGGCAGATCGTCCCCCTCGACCGCATTCCGGCGGTACTGCGCCAGGCGGTCATAGACATCGAGGACTCCCGCTTCTACGAGCACACCGGCCTCGACTACCGGGGGCTGCTGCGGGCCTATGTCTCCAACCAGGAGTCCGGGGCGGTCACGCAAGGCGGGTCCACTCTCACTCAGCAGTACGTGAAGAACGTCCTCCTGCAGGCCGCGACCTCCAAGGAGGAAAAAGACGCCGCGACCGAGCAGACCGTCAGACGTAAACTCCGGGAAGCACGCTACGCACTTTACCTCGAGGAGCACCTGAGCAAGGACCAGATTCTTGAAAGGTATCTGAACATAGCCTACTTCGGGGACGGCGCCTACGGCGTGGAAACCGCGGCGAAACACTATTTCAACGTCGAGGCCGACCAGCTCACCCTCCCGCAGGCGGCGATGCTGGCAGGTCTGGTCAAGAACCCGACCGCCTACAACCCGGTGCTGCACCCGCAGGCGGCGATGTCGCGACGGGACGTCGTCCTGGAGCGTATGCACGAACTCGGCCACGTCAGCGATGAGCAGTTGCGACAGATTCGGGGGGCCCCGGTGGTGCTCAACCGTCCACCGCAGGCGGCAGACCCCTGCCAGCTGTCGTCGGTGCCGTTCTTCTGCGCCTACGTCCGCCGCGCGCTGCTTGCCGACGAGCGCTTCGGGGCGACCCAGACGGACCGGGAGCGGCTGCTGTTCGAGGGCGGCCTGACGATCCGCACCACGCTCGACCCGGTCGCCCAGGCCGCCGCGCAGAACGCGGCGAACACCGTCGTGCCGCCCGGAAACCGGGTGGCGGCGGGAGTGGTGACGCTCCAGCCGGGCACCGGGAACGTGCTGGCGCTGGCGGTGAACCGGGAGTACGGCCCGTCCGCGGACGGCCAGCCGCCGGAGCGGACCACCGACTTCGTGCACACCAAGCAGATAATCCCGCTGGAGCAGGCCTCGTTCTCCCCGGGATCCACCTTCAAGGTCTTCACCCTTGCCGCGGCCCTGGAAAAGGGGCTGCCGCTGAACACCACGTACTATTCCCCGGCCTGCTACCACTCGGATGTCTTCCACAATCCGGACACCGACGACAACGGGCGCCAGAGCCAGGGGGACTGCTACGGCAACGCCGACCCGAACGAGGCCGGCTTATATTCCATGACCACGGCGACCTGGGACTCGGTCAACACCTACTACATCCAGCTCGCGGAGAAGGTCGGGCTGCGCAGCACCGCCGAGATGGCACGCCGGCTGGGGGTGACCTCCTGCCGGGTGCAGGACCAGTCCGCGTCCCTGCGCTGCCCCGGCGGCGGCATCGGGCCGGTCGACGGAGCGGCCGTGCTCGGCACCAACGAGATCTCCACCATGGATCTGGTGACCGCCTACGCCACGCTGGCCAACCACGGTGTCCGGTGCGATCCGCGGCCCTTCGAGTCGATCACCCAGCGGGTCGGCAGCACCGACCGGCCGGTGCCCTACACCGCGCCCGGGCCGTGCCGCCAGGTGCTCAGGACAGAGATCGCGGACACGGTCACCTCGGTCCTCGAAGGCGTCATCCTGTACGGGACCGGGGCCCCCAACGCGCAGATCGGCCGGCCGGCCGCGGGCAAGACCGGCACCGCCGAAGGCTTCAGCACCGCGTCGTTCGCCGGTTACATCCCCCAGCTGGCCACCGCCGTGACCGTCGCCGACCCGCGCTCACCCACGACGTATCCGCTGCGTAACGTCCTCGGTCATCCGGTCGTCTACGGTGGCGGCCTGCCCGCCCAGGTGTGGGCGAGGACGATGCGTGGCACCGTCGACGGGCTCGGGCTGCCGGTCGCGCCGATGCCCTCCCCGGACGCCACCCAGCCCCACCCGGCGAAGAAGACGCTGCCGGACGTCGTCGGCCTGGACCTGTCCCTGGCACAGCAGCAGCTGACCTCCCAGGGCTTCCGGGTGACGGTGCAGGAGATCTGGAGCCCGTTCTCGAAGGGGACGGTGCTGGCGATGAATCCCGGCGGCAATCAGGAGGTGGACGAGGGCTCGGAGGTCGTGCTGATGGTCTCCCAGGGCTTCGTCCTGCGCTCCTTCCGAACCGACGCCGGGGGAGCCCCGGCCCGGCTCGACAGCGGGAGGACCTCCGTTCGCCCCGGTCCCGCCACCGCGGGATCCAGGCGTGCCCGGGGCGACGGCAGGGCTGGCGCGGGCTGACGGGCCCTGCCGGCCGCTGGCGGATCGTCCCGTCCGCCCTCTCCTGCCCGGGAGCCGCCCTCTCCTGCCCGGGGGCCGGTCGGCCCTGACCGGGGGCCGGTCGGCCCTGACCGGGGGCCGGTCGGCCGTGTCCCACCAGGGCCGTACGCCGCCCGGCCGGTGTCCGGACGGGCCGCGCCCACCTGCCGCTGACGGGGGATCCGCTGGCCCGCGGTGGCCAGTTCGTCAGCGGCAGGTACCGGATGCCGCCGCCAGCGGTGCCCAGCTCACGTTCCGCTCACGTCCAGCTCGCGTCCGGCTCACGGGCTAGGCGGGCGGCGACGCGGCCAGCCGGGCACGGACCAGGGCGGAGACGCGGGCCCCGTCCGCACGCCCGGCCACCTCGGGCTGGACCGCCTTCATCGCGGCGCCCATGGCCTTCGGCCCGGCCAGGCCGTGTTCGGCGACCACCCTGTCGATGATCGCGGCGAGTTCGTCGTCGCCAAGCTGCTGAGGGAGGTAGGCGGCCAGGATCCCACCCTCGTCGTTTTCCTTGCTGGCCTGTTCCGCGCGGCCCGCCGCGGTGAAGGCCTCGGCGGCCTCCCGCCGTTTGCGGACCTCCCGGGTGAGTACCTTCTGCACCTCGGCGTCGGACAGCTCGCGAACGCTCCTGCCGGCGACCTCCTCGTCCTTCAGCGCCGCCAGGGCCATCCGCAGGGTGGACGTCCGCAGCGCGTCCCGCGCCTTCATCGCCGTGGTGAGATCCGCCCGCAGACGATCCTTCAGTTCGCTCACACAGATGACCTTAGTGGTCGGCGCCGGACGCCCGTCGCATCGGCGGATCGCCGAGAAGCCGGCGCCGGAGCCGCTGGCGGCGGCCTGCCCTGGGAGCGATCAACAGCTACTGGCGGGTGGGCTGCCCGCGAGCGCGGCCCGCAGCAGGGCGAGGGCCGACCAGCGCAGGGTCTCGGCGGCCTCGTCGCGGGAGAGACCAGCGACGTCGGTGAGCCAGATCAGTGCCTCGATACCGGCGGCGGAGCGGATCGTGACGGCCAGCCGGTGCGGGTCGAGGTCGGGGTGGGTCTCCCGCAGAGGTGCCAGGGCGCGTTCGATCCAGCCGATGGCACGCCCCTGGCGCAGCACCGGCGGCTGGGCATCGGCAGCAGCGTCCAGTGACAGCCGCAGGGCGGCGCGTAGCTGCGGTTCCCAGTCGAGGGTGATGCGCAGGTGGGCCCGCATCACCAGGTCCAGCCGGGCCAGCGGGTCGCTCGGTGCGTCGTCGGGCAGCAGGGACTCGTGCTGGATCTCCGGGTGGGCGGCGAGCAGCAGGGCGCGCTGGTTGGGGAAGTAGCGGTACGCGGTCGTCCGGGAGATCCCGGCCGCCGCGGCGGCGTCTTCGACGCCTGGGGTCACCCCTTCGGCGAGCAGCCTGCGGGTGGCCGTGACCAGCGCGTCGCGGGTACGGGCCTTCTGCTGGCGGCGTCCCGTCAGCTCATATGGAACCGACATCTCCATCATAGTACTTTCATCCCATGGAATATGGGTCCCATGTTGGACATGTGAATCCCATGATGATGGGACGGATCATGATGGTGAGGCAGGTGAGGTGGCCATGTGCCTGGATCCGGCGGTGACGGACCCCGACCTCTACAAGGTGATCTTTGAGAACGACCGGGTCCGGATCCTGGAGTACCGGGACCGGCCCGGTGACAGGACCAGCCCCCACGAGCACCCCGACAGCGTCATGGTCACCCTGACCTCGTTCCGGCGCAGGATCAGCGCCGGTGGCCGGCAGGCCGAGGTCGATCTCCCCGCCGGGCAGGCGCGCTGGCTCGACGCCCAACGGCACAGCGGCGAGAACACAGGCGGCACCGACACGCACTCGATCTTCATCGAGCTGAAGGAGCCCAGGCCCGCGGGTTTGCCCGCCCCCGCCGACGCCCTCGGCCCCAGCGGCGGCTGACCCGGCCATCGCACCGCCCTCCACGGCCGTTGCGGCCACGTCCACCCACGTACCGGTCGGCTGCCGGACCAGCTCTGGCCTCGGCGGGCGCCGACGGCCGGCCCGGCAGGTGCCGGCGGCGGATGTCCGGTCGGTCACGGCGTACGCGACGCGCCCCGCGAGCCGCCCATCACAGCGCAACCTGAGCCACACTTGTCCGATGACGAGTGGGCGACGGTTGAAACGGTCACCTTCAGGGGCGCGGGGGCGCACTGTCGGTCGGACGGCCACCGGGCTCGGAGCGGCAGGTGCCCTTGCCCTGGCATATGCCGCTGGCTACGAGCGCACCGCCTACACCCTGCGTCGGGTGGTGCTGCCGATGCTCGCGCGGGACGCACCGCCACTGCGTATCCTGCACATCTCCGACCTGCACATCACCCCGAACCAGAAGCGCAAGCTGGAGTGGATCGGGGATCTCGCCCGCCTGGTGCCCGACCTGGTGGTGCTGACCGGTGACGTCCTGGCGCATCCGGACGCCGACGAGCCGACGCTGCTGGCGCTGTCGTCCCTGTCCGGCTTCCCCGGGGTGTTCGTGCCGGGCAACAACGACTACTACGCGCCGACGTTGAAGAGCCCGCACCGCTACCTGCTGCCCAAGGACGTCTCCACCCCGAAGGGCACCCCGCTGGACTGGGCCGGCTTCGCCAAGAGCCTGACCGCCGACAGCGGCTGGCTGGACCTGACCAACAGCCGGACGACGCTGCGCGCCGGTGGGCTGCGGATCGACGTCCGCGGCGTCGACGACGCCAGGCTCGGGCGGGACGATCTCTCCGCGGTGCTCGGCCCGCGCGACGACGGCGACGTCGATCTGGTGCTGGGGCTGTCACACACCCCGGAGCCCCGGGTGCTGGACGCCTACACCGCGGACGGGGTGGCGCTGACGCTCTCCGGCCACACACACGGCGGGCAGATCCGGGTGCCGTTCGTCGGGGCGCTGGTCGCCAACTGTGGCCTCGACCGTGGCCGGGTCCGCGGGCTGTCCCGTTACGAGGCCGGCGGGCGTTCGTCGTGGCTGCACGTCTCCGCGGGCCTCGGGACGTCCCCGTTCGCGCCGGTCCGGTTCGCCTGCCGGCCGGAGGCCACCCTGATCACCCTCGCGCCGGCCGCGTGGACCTGACGCCCCGCGCGGACCCGGCGCCGTGGCCCGTGGGGGTGAGCGTGGCCCGTGGTGGAGGTGGGCGCTGTCGCGGCCTTCGTGCCGCTGCCGGGGGCTGGAGCCGCTCCCCGCGAACCTGTCCGGCCACCCCGTGCCGAGGATGGCCGGCGGATCAGGTAGACTTCGTGGTGGTCACGGGGTGTGGCGCAGCTTGGTAGCGCGCTTCGTTCGGGACGAAGAGGTCGTGGGTTCGAATCCCGCCACCCCGACCACGCAGGCCCTGTGATCCTTTTTTGGATCATGGGGCCTGAGTTCTTTGCGCTCTTCGGTCTTCCCGTTTCCTCCCAACGGCAGGCCGCCGTCGCGGGAAGGGAGACGAAACGGAATCGCGGGTGGCGCGCTTCGAGGCGTTGCTGACGTCCAGCGGGAGCGAACTGCTCGATCGCCTCGCCAGCGAAGCCGGTGCGGGCGGCGGCATCGGCGGAGGCGGGGGAGCCAGGGGAACGGCCGGCCCGCGGCAGGCGCTGCGCCTCGGGACGCGGCTGCGTGTCGACTATCCGACGGATCTCGTGGTCGACGCGCTGGGCCAGCACGAGCTGCGGACGGCGGCCGGGGCGAAGTTCAGCCGGGCGATGGAGATGTTCTTCACCCGCGCCGGCCTGGAACAGGCGTCGCCGCAGGTCGTGGCCGAGCACACCGCTTCGCGGTACGCGGCCGGGGATACCGTCGCCGACCTGTGCTGCGGTATCGGCGGGGACATGCTCGCGCTCGCCGGGCACCACCGGGTGATCGCCGTGGACGTCGACCCGCTCCATCTGCGTGTCGCGCGGGCCAACGCGGACGTCCTGGGCGTCGGGGGCAGCGTGACGACCGTTCTCTCCGACGTCCGCGACGTCGATCTGGCGGGGGCGGACGCGGTGTTCGTCGACCCGGCCCGGCGCGCCGGTCAGCGGCGGCTGCGCACCGGTGACAGCGAGCCACCGCTGGCCTGGTGCCTGGAGCTCGCCGGACGGGTCGCGAAGGTGGGGATCAAGGCCGCTCCCGGGCTTCCGCGGGAGGCCGTGCCCGCCGGCTGGGAGCTGGAGTTCATCGCCGTGGGCAGGGACCTCAAGGAGGCGGTGGCCTGGTCCCCGGCGCTGGCCACCACGGGCACCCGCGCGACCCTCCTGCCCGGCGGGCACACGCTCACCCCCGCGCCGGCGGGCTACGGGGCGCCCGCGGTGCCGGTGCGGGCGCCGGGTGAATACCTCCTCGACCCGAACCCGGCTGTCACCCGTGCCGGGCTCGTCGCGGAGCTGGCCCGGGAACTTGGCGCCTGGAAGATCGACGAAAGAATCGCCTTCCTGTCGGCGGACGCACCGATACGCACGCCGTTCGGCCGTCCGCTGCGCGTCATCGACTCCGCGCCGTGGAACCAGAAGCAGCTGCCCGCCCGCCTGCGCGCGCTGGACATCGGATCGGTCGACATCCGGCGGCGCGGCCTGGCGGGTGACGTCGACGAGCTGCGTAAACGCCTGAAGCTCTCCGGTACCCGCCGGGCCACCCTCGTCATGACCCGTGTCGACAACCGCCCCTGGGGCCTGACCTGCCTCACCGACGAGTGACGGCCCGCGATACCGCGTCCCGAGCACACCCCGCCCGGCCAGGGGCTGGCCAGAGCGGAACCGGCCAGAACGTGATCAGCCAGGCCGTGATCAGCCGGCCTGGCCGAGGATGGCCGCGGCCGAGCCCCGGTATCCGGGACATCCGGCCAACATTCTGTTGATCTTCATGCCGTGCGGCTCGGGCCGCCCGTTCCAGAAGTCGGTCGATGCGCCCCGCGGCCTTATGTCATGCCTGTCAGCTTCATCACCTTTCTCCCTTGACAAGGGCTTTCAGTAGGTATTCATCAGTACGACCCGTGGGGAGAAGTCCTCGACAGGCACGCCCGCCGGGGGCGGCGGGCCATGGTCCGCCGGATCCTGCTGGCTGTCACGGTGGTTCTCGTCGCGGCCTTCTGCGTGGGCGTGCTGTTCGGCCTGCCGCTGTTGCACCGGATACGGGACGATCGGAACGCGGCGTCACCGACCGCCGCGGATCCTTTTGCTGGCACCCCGGCCGCGAGTTTCGCCGCCGGCGCGGACGGGCTTGTCCTGCCCGCCGCGGCCGACACCGGCTCCTTCACCGCGGCCGAGGTCGAGACGGCCCTGCAACAGGCGAAGAAGCTCCTGGTCGCCGCCTACCTGGATCCCCGGGTGTTCGGCGGTGACCTCGGTCCGGTGTACGCGACCATGAACAACGGACTACGGCAGTCCATCCAGGAGACGGCCGCCGATCCGTCGAAAAACGACGAGATTCTTTTCCCTGCCGCGCGTTTCGCGCCGGGTGTGACGTTGGCGGCCCCTGACGCCCGGGCGAAGGGGAGTATCACCTACGCTCCTGGTGAAAAGCCGGGGACGCTGGTGGTCACGGCGAACCACGTGTATGTGTATCCGCTGCGCCGTGATTCCTTCCGGGCGCTGCTCACGGTGCATCGTGATCTTGATATCACCTTCTACCGGCCGGGAACGGCACCGGCAGGCCGGGATGGAATAAGCGGTATCGGTGGCAGGGGCGCCCTGTACTGGGATTTCGACTGCGAAGCCATGAAAAAGGGGCTGCTTGCCCCGGGCCGGCCGCTCGGTTACGCCGACACCGAACCCGGCCAGCCGGCATACCACGAAAGATTCGACCCGGCCACCGCCATCGTGGGGAAGGATATCTGCGGGCCGGGCTGACGGTGCCGCCCCGCCGGCCTGGTCCGGCGGGGCGGGCCGCGTTGGCTGGACGCGGGGCCGACGGCGTTCCGATGGTTCCTATGGCTTTCTGGCGAGGCCGGCCCAGACGGGCATGGGGGTGGTGTCGGCTCCGGGCTCGGGCCGCCACCGGGTGGTCGGGACCACGCCTGGCGCCAGCAGTTCCAGGCCGTCGAAGAACCGCAGGACCTGCTCGTGCGCGCGGAAAGTGACTTTCTCGGCCATCGAGGTGTTCATACGTGTCGAGGCCTTGCGCATCCCATCGGAGATGATGTCGCTGGCGGGATGGGAGAACACCAGGTAGCTGCCGGCGGGGATGGCGTCCACCAGGGTGGCGACGATGCCGTACGGGTCGTCCTCGTCGCGGACGCAGTGCAGGATCGCGATCAGCATGAGTGCCACCGGTTTGGTGAAGTCCAGGATGGCCGCGGCTTTTGTCAGGATCGTGCCGGGGTCGCGCAGGTCGGCCTCGAGGTAGGTGGTCGCGCCCTGGGGGGAACTGGTCAGGAGTGCTTTGGCATGGACGAGGACGATGGGATCGTTGTCGACGTAGACGACGCGTGCGGCGGGGGCAGCCCGTTGGGCGATTTCGTGGGTGTTGTTGGCGGACGGTAGGCCGGTGCCGATGTCGAGGAACTGGCGGATGCCGGCCTCGGCGGCCAGATGGTGTACGGCGCGGCCCAGGAAGGCGCGGTTCGCCAGCACGCTCACAGAAGTGATGGGCACGGCCTCCAGCACTTCTTCGGCCACCTTGCGGTCGGCGGCATAGTTGTTCCTGCCGCCGAGCCAGTAGTCGTAGATCCGGGCGATGTGCGGCACGTCCGGGTTGAGGCTGGCTGGTGGCTGTTCCTCGTCCGCTGCGTCAAGTCCCATGTCAGATCCTTCCGTCCGGCGTCCGCTGCACGCCGGGTCTCAGCTCAGGAAATTCTAGTACCTCTCTACCGAATTCCGGGAAAGTTCGGAGACATCCGGATACATCAGTACACAGCGGCATATCGACGACCGGCTGCCGCGGTGCCGGCTGGTCGGTCGGCCGTGGCTGCGGTCGGCGATCGCGGTCCGTGATGTCAGATCCGCAATATTTACTGAAGGTGACCGATACGCCGGCCGGTTCCACCGGGCGACCGCATCAGATCTCATTGATGATCTTATTGATCGCGCTGGCGGCGCGTTCCGGTGGCACGCTGTCGACGCACAGGCGGTTCATCGCGGCCAGATAGCGGTCCACGTCCTCCAGCTTGTCCAGGTAGGCGGCGCCGGCAAGCTGCTCGAGGTAGACCACATAGGGCAGGTCCGCCTCGGGGAACTGCAGGATGCTGAACGCGCCACCTTCGGCGACGTGGCCGCCGAAGCTGAAGGGCATGACCTGGAGCGTGACGTTCGGCTGCTCGGTCAGGGCGATCAGGTGCTCAAGCTGGGCGCGCATCACCTTGGTTCCGCCGATCGAGCGGCGCAGGGCGGCCTCGTCCAGCACCATCCACAGGTGTGGAGGGCTCGGGCGGGCCAGGATGTGCTGCCGCTGCATCCGGACGTTCACCCGGCGTTCGACGTCCTCCCGCGGGGAGCCCCGGCCGCCCTGAGCGATGACGGCGCGGGCGTAGTCCTCGGTCTGCAGCAGGCCCGGGACGAACTGGACCTCGTAGGACCGGATCAGCGTCGCCGACTCCTCCAGCCCGATGTACGGCTGGAACCAGCCCGGCAGGACATCGCCGTAGTTCTGCCACCAGCTCGGCTGGTTGGCGTCCCGGGCCAGGGACAGCAACGGCTCCCGTTCGGCTTCGGCCGTGACACCGTAGAGGGTGAGCAGATCGGCGACGTCGCGTTCCTTGAAGCTGACACGGCCGAGTTCCAGACGGCTGATCTTCGATTCGGAAGCCCGGATGCTGTATCCGGCGGCCTCCCGGCTGATGCCCCTGCCTTCACGTAATCGACGGAGCTGGGAGCCCAGGACGATGCGACGCACCGTGGGACCACGGTGTAAGTCACCTGTTGTCACGACGGCTCACCTGTCGTCACGTCCCGGCCCTTTCGCAGGTATAATTCTGATGGCATCCTGGTTGGTATCTTCGGTCACTGGGGGCTTCCCCGGATATGTGCCGGGATTCTATCGTCGTGTGTCACGGGTGCGGTGCGTCGCCCGGAGTTCTGTAGGACACCTATCCCGTTTCACCTGTTTCGCTCGTTTTGTTCACGCCGGCTCCGCCGGCTGTCATGCCCGTTGGACGGCCGGCCGTGCCGCCCGCCTGGTCCTGCCGGCCTGGTCCTGCCGGCCGGTCCCGTCGGCCTGGTCCTGCTGGTCGTCAGGATCGCCGGGCTGGTCGGTCGGCGACCGGATTGTCGCTGGCTGATGACCGCCGTCGCCGGCCGGCCGGGCGGCCGGCGCGGTCGGCCGCACTCACTCGGGCTCCCGGCTAGCGCGGCGGCGTATCCCGGCGGTGATGGCGCCAAGAAAAATCTGCGCGACAAGACCGACCACGACGAGATTGCCGAGCATCTGAATCATGGTGATGATCCGGGCTGTCTGGGTAACGGGAGCGATATCGCCGAAACCGACAGTGGTGAACACGGTGAGTGCGAAATACAGGGCGTCCGTGCGCGTCATCGCCTGGGTGAATGCGCAGGCCTGTTCACGTCCGAGCACGAAGTAGGTTCCCGCGAAGATCAGCAGGAACAGCGGGAGGGACACGGCGAAGGCTTCGGCGGCGCGCAGCCCGGGGTAGGCGGACCGGGCGATACGCCGGATCTGGATGCCGACGATGCCGGCGAACGCCAGCAGGGCGGCGGCCAGCGCGATCCCCAGGCCCGCGTGCACGCCGCCCCCGAGGGACCGTCCGAAGGGAAGCAGGTAGTACAGGAACAGCAGGGCGACGATGCTCAGGGCCGCGCGCACCATGGCGCGCGCGACAAGTACCCGCTGGCCGGGCGGCGGCCGGGTGGCCTCGCGCCGGTGCTTCGGCGGGACGTCACGCGCGTTCTTCGTGATCACGGACTGTCCTGGACGAGGACGGCGCGGCCGGCCGTCATGTCAGGGCCTGGCGGGCAGTGGGTCACAGGCTCCTCCGCGTCCCGGGGATCACGGTCGGCGCTCGGGCCGCCGACCGGCCGCGAATCGCGGGCAGGGCCGGGCCCCACCGGCGGTGGCCCGGCATCGCTCGCGGGGTTGATCGGAATCCGAGCCCCGTAGGCGGCCGGGGCCGCGACAGCTGCGCCTGCCGCGGCCCCGGCCGCCTGCCATGAGCATACGGTCACCAAAAGATCGCATCAGGTGACTGTGAGTCAGCGTGACGTGGGTATGTCAGGCCGTGAAGGTGAGGGAATACCCGCCATCGGACGTACTGGCCTGGCCGGGGGAGCGGCGCACCGCGGGGGACGGGCACCGGCGTGGGCGCGTCGTCGGGCCGGCTCCCCGGAGGAGGGGGAGAGCACCGACGGTGACAGCCAGCACATGCAGGAGCGAGGGGTGGACGACGGGCAACCAGTGGATGCCGTGGTTGTCGCGCCACCCGGCGGCACCGGTCAGCCAGTCCGTCAGCGTCCGTGGCAGCCATCCACCGCCACGGGTGAGGGGCGTCCGCACCCGGATCGAGTGATCGCTGGCACCGCTGTCGGAGATCGTGCCGATGGGCATGCGCGGCGGATGGATGACAGCCGTCCGTGTCGCCGGGCCCTGTCGTGTGGGGCCCTGTCGCGCCGGGTCCGCTCGCGCGGGGCCTCGTGGGGTGAAGCCGCCGCCGCTGGTGGCGGCGTCCGTGGTGGCGCTCGGGTTCGCGGGCCCCTGCCCGGCTGTGGCCACTGGCCGCCCGGCTGTTCCGGCTGTTCCGGCTGTTCCGGCTGGGCCGGCCGGCTTCGATGGTGCGCGCTGGTCGCGGTTCGTCGGCGATCGAGGCCGTGCTGTGGGCCGTGGCCTGGACGTCTGCGACACCGTCTGGGTGGAGGAGGCCCGCGGCGGT
>NZ_CEVIVD010000012.1:37798-60221 GCF_982290655.1 Protofrankia sp. CiP1_Cm_nod3 | reverse complement strand
AGCCGGGGCATGCCCCGCCCCGGCATGCCCCGGCTGACCGCCTGGCCGGCGGTCTTTCGACCGTTCCCGCTGGGAAGCAGCCCGGGCCGCTTTCCGTTGCGCTTTCGCCGCGATCGGATCCTTCGACGGTGGAGTCGAGGAGTTACCGCTGTTCATCCACAGCCGGCGTTCCGGCTCGGCGATCCGTACTTCCAGCTGGGCGGCTCACCGCTCCCACGCGGCGGCCAGCCGCTCCCGTACGGCACGCTCCGCGGCCAGTTCCGCCCGATGCCGCTCGTCCGCAGTCTCGATCACCTGCCGCAGCCGGGCGTTCGCCTCCCGGAGAACCTCCACCTCCGACGGCGACGGTGAGGACCCAGGCGGCGCAGCAGACACGAACCACGATCATCGCCGTCACGGCTGGCAGATCAAGCACCAAATCCGGGTGTCGCCCCAACGCTTCCACACGGCTCAGCGGCCCACCGACGCGACCCCTGAATGGACACGTCTGATCCACTCGACGAGGTGGCAGCCCTGGTCATCCGGGGACTTCGCCGCCGGCCTTCGTGAATTTGGACGACAGTTTGGTTCCTCGTGGCCGACGCAGCCCCTACCGACATCCGGCCACGAGGAGATCGAGGTACCCCGCGGGACACCGAGCCTCGTCACGGCCCCGCGGCCTGCCTTATGGGAGATCTCATCGCTTCGGTGGGCGCCCCAGTCGCCGACGCCAGTCGTGTGCTCCGAGCAGGCGGACCATTCTGGCCTGCAGCTCGCTGTTCTTCTTCTTGTACGGATACCAGTGCGGCTCCGACTTCAGGCGGACCTTCTCGGAGACCACGGACTTTTGACGGCAGTACTTGAGGATGCCGGCAGCTCCACCCGACCGTGTTCCGACACCGGAGGTCTTCCAACCACTCATCGGCAGAGGCAGCTGGAACGTACTGATCATGACATTATTGATGTTGATGGCGCCGGCCTCGATCTGTCGCGCAACACGGTCGGCGCGCTTGCGGTCCTTGCTCCAGACACTCGACGACAGCCCGTAAGGCGAGTCATTCGCGAGCCGGATGGCCTCCTTTTCGTCCGCCACCTTCATGATCGGCAGAGTTGGACCGAAGGTCTCGTCCCGCATGCACTGCATCGAGTGGTCGACGTCGACGAGAACGGTCGGCTCGAAGAAGAAGCCGGTGGCCCCGCGCTTGCCGCCCGTGAGGGCCTTGGCTCCCTTGCGCACGGCGTCCTCGACGTGGCTCTCAACGATGGCCAGCTGGTTGGCGTTCTCCATCGAGCCGATGTCGGTCTGGTAACTACCGTCGGGGTCCATGCCCTGTCGCAGGGTCTTGACCTTCCGTGTCACCTTTTCGACGAACGCGTCGTACACGGGCTCCTCGACGTAGCAGCGCTCGACGGAAATGCAGATCTGACCCGAGTTCCACATCGCACCCCAAGCGGCCGCGCTGGTGGCACGTTCAAGGTCGGCGTCGGAAAGCACGACCATCGCATCCTTGCCTCCGAGCTCAAGGCTGCAGGGAATGAGACGATCCCCAGCCCTTGCCGCGATCTTGCGACCGGTCCTGGTGGAACCCGTGAAGGCGACCATGTCGACTTCCTCCACGACCGCCGCTCCAGTCCCGGGCCCACCTGTGATGTTCGCGAGGATTGGGGGGGCATGTACCTCCTCGAGCCAGCCGCGGGTTGCTTCCGCCCAGGTCAGAGGCGTGAACTCCGATGGCTTGAACAGGACTGCGCAACCGGCCATGAGCGCGGGTACGCCGTCGAGCATGGGGCCACCCAGTGGCCCGTTCCAAGGGGTGAGCATTCCGACGAGCTGGTACGGGCGCGCGAAAACTCTCAGGTTCTTCGTCATACCGGCAGCACCCCAGGACTTCACCTTGCGGTCGGCGAGGAATTCCTTGGCGTGCTTGCCGTAGTAGTTGATGAGGTCCACCGCCATAGCAACCTCGAGGCCCGCGTCGCCCCAGGACTTACCAGTCTCCTCCTGCATGAGGCCGACAAGGTGTTTCTCGTTGTCCAGGATCCAGTCGAGGAAGCGAAACATGTGCTTGGCGCGACCATCAGGACCCAAGTCCTCCCACGCCGGCTGCGCCTCCCGTAACCTTTTTGCGGCTGCGGCTACGCCTTCCGGACCTTCATCGGGGACCGACGCGATGAGCCGCCCGTCTGCGGGGCAGCGCACCTCGATCAGGGCAGGTCCCGTCGTGCCCTGCTCTTGTGCCTGCTCTTGTACCTGCGCTGTCATGACAGTCCTTCTCCGTGAGACCACTGACGTGACCCCAGCACGCTTCTCGGGCGAGAATCTAAGTTGCATTCAACGACTAGTGCAGCGGTTGACCTCGTCATGCAGGTGGGTCCGGTCTCCAGGCGACCGCCAGCAGCACGGCGGCGCCGGCCAGCCCGAGCCCAGCCGACACGAGCAGGCCGAGCCCGCCGTCCAGCTCGTCAGCAAACCCCAGCAGCTGGTCCACCGACACCTCACCGGGCCCCAAGGCTCCCAGCGCCGCTGTGACGACGGCGAGCACCGCGACGTACTCCCAGCCCTGGCCTGGCTTGAAGATGAAGAACCCGTTGCGCCGGTGTGCGGTTACGAATGCCACCGTCATCACGCCGATCACCGCTGCGCACGAGAGCGTCGTCAGCAGGCCCAGAAGGAGCGCTGCACCTGACGCCAACTCGATCGAGCCGCTGGCCAGCGCATGCACCCGTGGAGGGCGCAGGCCCATGCTGCCGAACCAGCGAGCAGTGCCGTCAACACCACCCGGCCCGAACAGGTGATTCCACCCGTGCGCGAGCATCACCCCTCCCAGCGTCGTCCGGAACAGCAGTGCCGCAAGGTCGACTCCATCCACCAGACCTTCTTTCCGTCTCGTCCGCGAGACTCAGACGACGTCAGCCGAATGTGCCGCCACCAGCAGTTCCGCCCACGTGGCGATCTTCGCGCGCGGCCGCTCACGCTCGGCCCCCCGGGCGATCTCGGCCGCATCGATCGCACCCCATCCGGAGCAGTCGACGAACGCCACCTTGCGCCCGCGAAGCAGTGTCGTGACGTCGGAGAGCTGGGAGGACCCGGCTGTCAGAAAGGCTGCGTCGCTGAGCAACCGCTGTACGACCACCTCGGCATCGGACTTGTTTGTGCCGAGGACACCGACGGGGCCGCGCCCGATCCAGCCGGCAACGTACTCACCGGGAGGCGACGCGCCGTCGCGCGACACCCGCCCGTCGACGGAGGGAACCGTGCCGCGCTCCTCGTCGAACGGGACACCCGAGACAGCCACACCGCGATAGCCGATCGAGCGGAGAAGCAGTTGGACCGGGATCTCGGCGCACCGCCCGGTCGAGACGACGGCGCCAGCGCCGGAGAGAGTCGTCTCCTCCAGCACGACCGCCTGCAAGGCGCCCTCGCCCCTGAGCTCGACAGGGCGCGTCCAGAACCGAATGTGCAGCGACCGGGCCGCTGCGGACCTCGGGCGGCCGGACCACTCCCGGAGGATCGTGAGGTTGCGCTGCACGTCGGGGTTGTCGGCGCAGCGTGCAGCGGTGACATCGTCGAGCTCGAGCTGTGCCGGGTCGACGACGACGTCGACACCCTCGAGGTTGCCGAGTTCCCTGAGCTCCTTGCTCGTGAAGCTCGCGTGGGCCGGACCGCGACGACCGAGCAGATGCACCTCGCGGACCTTGCTCGCTGCCAAAACGTCCAGCACCGGGTCGGGGATGTCAGTACGGCGAAGGGCCCCGGCGTCCTTCAGGAGCATTCGCGTGACATCAATGGCCACGTTCCCGACGCCGACGACGGCCACAGCCTCCGCGTCAAGGCGGAAGGTGTCGGCGGGAACGTCAGGGTGCCCCGAGTACCAGTGCACGAAGTGCGTGGCGGAGGCCGAGCCTGGGAGGGCTTCACCTGGGACGCCGAGCCTGCGGTCCGTGGATGCTCCGAACGCATAGACCACGGCGTGGTAGCGGGCGCGGAGTTCCTCCACCGTGAGGTCCTTGCCGATAACGACACTGCCGAAGAAGCGGACCCGGTCGTCGTCGAGGGTGCGTTGTAGCACCTTCGTGAGCGACTTCATCTTGAGATGATCAGGAGCCACGCCGTAGCGCAGCAGGCCGAAGGGGGTGGGTAGGCGATCGAAGACGTCGACCTCGACCGGCACGTCCCGCTGGAACAGGAGGGCGTCCGCGGTGTAGAGGCCGGCAGGCCCTGCACCGACGACGGCCACCCTGAGCGCCTTGCCCATCACCTCAGCTCCTTTCCGCTGCCCAAAGACCCTTGCAGCATCGATTCAACTATGGTTTAGATTTGTCTCCAGAACAAGCCCCGCAGCCGAGGGGCCGTGCCGCAAGGAGCCGTATGCGAGACGCCGTCGTCGTCGAAGCCGTCCGTACGCCGCTGGGCAAGCGCGGAGGGGGGCTGGCCGATGTGCACCCGGCGGACCTCAGCGCCACGGTGCTGCGCGAGCTCGCCGGACGCGCCGATCTCGACCCCGCGCTCGTCGACGACGTGGTCTGGGGATGCGTCGGGCAGGTCGGAGAGCAAACCGGAGACATCGCCCGCACAGCCGCGTTGTCGGCAGGTTGGCCCGAGCACGTGCCAGGTGTGACGGTCGACCGTGCCTGCGGGAGTTCGCAGCAGGCACTCAGCTTCGCCGCGGCTGGGGTGATCGCCGGCCACTACGACGTGGCCGTCGCCGGTGGCGTGGAGTCCATGTCGCGCATCCCCATGGGCCTGGCGTTCACCATCGGGGGAGACCCGTACGGCGGTACGGGTTGGCAGGAGCGCTTCGGCGCCACGCCGCATCAGGGCCTCGGGGCGGAGCTCATCGCCGAGCGATGGGGACTCAGCCGCAACGACCTCGACCAATACGCGCTCGAGTCCCACGCCCGGGCCGCCGCCGCCTTGGACTCTGGGGCGTTCGACAGGGAGATCGTGGCGGTAGGTGGCTTGGAGCGGGATGAGGGCGTCCGGCGCGGTGGAACGCTCGATACTCTGGCAGCACTCAGGACGGCCTTCAAGGAGGAGGGCGTGGTCACAGCAGGCAACTCGTCCCAGATCACCGACGGTGCGGCCGCCCTGCTCGTGACCACCAGCGAGATCGCTCGCCACCACGGCTGGGAGCCACTGGCGCGCGTTCACACGTCGGTCGTGATCGGTGACGACCCGGTCGTCATGCTGACGGGGCCGATCCCTGCCACCCGCAAGGCTCTGCAGCGTGCGCACCTCAAGGTGGATGACATCGGCGCCTTCGAGGTCAACGAAGCCTTCGCTTCGGTGCCGTTGGCCTGGCTGGCCGAGATCGGAGCGGACGCCGCGATCGTGAACCCCCGCGGGGGCGCGATCGCGCTCGGGCACCCGGTCGGCGGGTCAGGCGCCCGGATCACGACCACGCTGCTGCACCACATGCGCGACAACCGCATCCGCTACGGCTTGCAGACCATGTGCGAGGGCGGCGGTCAAGCCAATGCGACCATCTTCGAACTGCTGTGAGGAGCACGATGCCTGAGGTGAGTGACCCCGGCAAAGTGCTGGTCTCCAGCCACGACCATGTCGTCGTGATCACGCTCAACCGCCCCGACGCCCGCAACGCGGTCGACCACGATGTCTGCCTGCTGGTGGGGAACGCGGTGGCGGCTGCAGACAGTGATCCAGACGTCCGCGTGATCATCCTCACCGGAGCGGGTGACCAGGCCTTCAGCGCGGGCGCCGACCTCAAGGCGATCATGCGTGGCGAACGCATCCTGCCGGTCGGCAGGGAGCACTGGAGCATCGCCGGTTTCGCCAACCACTTCACGTCCAAGCCCACCATCGCCGCGGTCAACGGCGCCGCACTCGGTGGCGGGACCGAACTCGCGCTGTCATGCGACCTCGTCGTCGCCGTCGAGACGGCGACGATCGGGCTCCCCGAGGTGAAGCGGGGGCTGGTCGCCGGAGCGGGAGGTGCGTTCCGCCTGATCCGACAGCTCCCTCACCGCGTCGCCCTCGAGCTGCTCCTCACAGGTGAACCGATGAGTGCCACAGACGCGTTGCGCTGGGGTCTGATCAATCGCGTAGTGCCGGCCGGAGGGGCCCTTGACGCCGCGATGGGCCTAGCGGCGCAGATCGCCGCCAACGCCCCGCTCGCTGTCCAGGCCAGCAAGAGGATCGCCTACGGCGCCGATGACGGCGCCCGGCACGACGAGGACAGCCTCTGGGCGCTCACCGAGCGGGAGTTCGCGGTACTGGCGCTGTCGGAAGACGCCAAGGAGGGCCCACGAGCCTTCGCAGAGAAGCGCTCGCCGATCTGGCTGGCCCGCTAGACCACCATCGACGAGAGGACATCAGTGGAGATCCGTGGCAAGGCAGCGCTCGTTTCCGGGGGGGCCGGCGGCCTCGGCGAGGCGACGGTACGCCGGCTGGTAGCCGACGGCGCGCGGGTGGTGATCGCCGACCTTGCGGAAGATCGAGGGAAGGCACTCGCCCAGGACCTTGGCGAGGCCGCTGTCTTCGTGCGAACCGACGTCACGGACGAAAAGTCCGTGACGCAGGCCATCGCGGCTGCCTCGGAGCTTGGGGAACTGCGTGTCTCCGTTTGCGCGCACGCCGGACCCGTTGCTCAGCAGCGCATCCTGGACCGGAGTGGCGCACCCATACCGCAGGAGCTTTTCGATCGGACGATCCGTATCTACCTGTCAGGGACGTTCAATCTTCTCCGGCAGGTCGCAGCGGCCATGGCGACACTCGAGCCGCTCGACTCCGGTGCGCGGGGTCTCGTCGTCAACACGGCCAGCATCGCAGCATTCGAAGGCCAGATCGGGCAGAGCGACTACAGCGCGGCCAAGGGCGGCGTTGTCGGACTGGGGCTGGTCGCGGCACGTGACCTCGCTGCCGTGGGGATCCGGGTGGTGACCATCGCTCCCGGCACCTTCTTCACACCCGCCTTTCAGCTGGACGAGGGGACCGCCCACGAGACCTGGGGAAAATCCGTTCCCTTCCCCAAGCGCATGGGACGCGCCGACGAGTACGCGGATCTGGTGTCGTTCCTCGTCGGCAACGATTACATCAACGGCGAGACCATCCGCATTGACGGGGCCCAGCGCTTCGGGCCGAAGTAACCGAGTAACCTCGCCGACCGGCTGCCTCGCCTGCCTCCGCTGTTGTCCCAGTGGGGTCAGCACCCCTGTTCGGGGCGTGCAGCCGGTCGCTGACTGATCGGCGCTCATGGCGCGCAGCCCTGTCGCCGGTCGGCATGCCCCCAGGCCGTCGGGCTTGCAACATCATGGCGATGTACCGACGGCGCCGGGTACTACGGAAGCCGGGTACTACGGAAGACTGTCTCCAGTACGATCGCTCGACCAGCATCATCAAGCAGTGCGGGTCAAGAACGGCCAAGCAGGAAATCCGCCCCGCGCTCACCAATCATGATGGACGGTGCGTTGGTGTTGCCCGTGGTCACCTTCGGCATGACCGAGGCGTCGATCACGCGCAGCCCACCGATGCCGTGCACTCGTAGCTCGGGGTCGACCACCGCGTCGCCATCGACACCCATCTTGCAGCTGCCTACCGGGTGGTAGGACGGGACGACATTGCCACGCGCGTACGCCTCCCAGTCCGCATTCGTTCGACACTCCGACTCGGGGGCGAAGCGCCCGGCGGTGATCTCCCTCATGGCGGGCTGCTCCATCACCTCCTGAACCAGTCGCAGACCCCGCAGCGTGTCGCGAAGGTCATCGGGATGCCCGAGGAGCTGCATCTCGATCCGAGGCGGCTCCATCGGGTCTGCGCTGCGCAGGCTGATTCGACCGCGGTAGCGGGTGTGGGTAAAGGTCGAAGAGGCGAGGAAACCCTCCTGCTTGGCCGGCTGAACGTTGAACATGCCGTTGTCGTCGACGTCGCGTGTGATGGCGATGGGGGTGAACTGCAGCTGCACGTCCGGTGCCGGCAGCGAAGGGTCTGTCTTGGCCATGACCTGGACCTGGACCATCGTGAGCGCGAGCACGCCGGTGCCGTGCAGAACGTAGTCCTTGAGGCCTCCGAGCACGTCGCCGACCCTCGGCTTGTTGAAAGTATGGATCTTCGCGTGGTAACGCTGCATGAGGTAGGCATGTTCGTGCAGGTTCGAGCCGACGCCGGGGAGGTCGTGCACGAGGTCGATGCCGTGCTCACGCAGGTGCGCAGAGGGTCCGATGCCTGAGAGCATGAGTAGCTTCGGCGTTGCCATGGTGCCAGCGCTGAGTACGACCTCCTGCCGGACACGGGCTCGCCTCACGTCGCCCTTGTGCTCGTACTCCACGCCGACGGCTACCTTGCCCTCGAGCAGAACGCGCGCCACCGTGGCCTGCGTCCGCACGGTCAGCCGGTTCCTCGGAGCGATACGCTTGACGTACTCACGCGAGGACGAGGAGCGGGTGCCGCGGCGGTGGTTGACCTGCGCCAGAGCTACGCCGTCCTGCGTCTCGCCGTTGTAGTCCGCGGTCTCGGGGTATCCGGCCTGCTTGGCCGCCTCGACAAAGGCCATGTTGGCCTGGCCTCGGTTGCATTGCGTGGTTACGGAGATGGGACCGCTGCCGCCGCGAAAGGAATTCTCGCCCCCTTCCCAGGTCTCGATGCGCTTGAAGGCCGGCAGCACGGATTCGTAGTCCCACCCCTTGCAGCCCAACTCGGCCCAGCCGTCGTAGTCGGCTCGGTTGCCGCGGACGTAGACGCAGGAGTTGATCGACCCGCCTCCACCCATCACCTTGCCCGCCATCCATGCCTCTGGGCGGTTGCCGCGGGAAGGATCCGGCTCGGCAGGGTATTTCCAGTTGTGCTTCTCATAGGCGACCGCGACGCCGGCGGGGACCAGGATCTCCAAACGACGACGGTCGTTCTTGCCGGCTTCGAGGAGCAGGATGTGGGCGCCCCCTTCCGCGAGGCGACTGGCGACGACGGCGCCAGCAGAACCGCCACCGACAACGACGTAGTCATAGGTCTCGTCCGTCATGCCTGCTCCCCGTCCTGGTGCCTCGGCCGCGAGCGGCCAACAACGTTTCGGTGACGCTGGCGTACATAATCTGCCTCAGATTCGAATGCGTCAACGCGTCTGACCACGGCTCTCACCAGTGGGCGCCGCCAGCATGAGTGCCACGCGACGGGCACGGCAGACGAGCTCGCCCCTCTGGTTGAGACCCCGGTGCTCGAACTCGACGACACCCTGCCCCTGGCGAGAGGACGACTCCCGGACGGAGACGACCTCGGTCTCCGCGAACAGCGTGTCTCCGACGAATACCGGGGCCGGAAAGACGATCTCGCCGAAGCCGAGGTTGGCCACCGTCGTGCCCTCCGTGAGGTCGCCGACGCTCAGACCGACGACGGTGGACATCGTGAAGAGGCTGTTCACGAGGACCTTGCCGAATTCGGTGCGCGAAGCATAGTCGGCGTCCAGGTGGAGGCTCTGAGTATTCATGGTGAGGGTCGTGAAGAGTACGTTGTCGGTGTCGGTGACGGTGCGTCCCGGACGATGCGAATACACGTCGCCGACCACAAGCTCGTCGAGGTAGCGCCCTCGCCGCGTGTGGGTGGTCACCAGGGGGCCGCCTCTCGGAGTGCATCGCGGTGGTCAGGGTGTGCGATTGCGATGAGGGCTTCTCCCCGCTCGCGCGTGGTCCGGCCGTCCAGGCGAGCCACCCCGTACTCGGTCACGACCACGTCGACCATCGTGCGTGGGATGGTGACCGTCCGGACCGATGCTGCGATCCGCGACACCTTTCCTCCGGAGGAGGCGGACGGGAGGGCAATGATACGCATGCCGCCAGGCGACCGCGTGGCACTGTCCACATAGTCCAGGCTTCCTCCGGTACCGGAGATCTGGCGGCCATTGACGGTCTCGCTGTTGACGTTCCCGGCCAGGTCCACCTCGACCGCCGTGTTGATGGACACGAAGCGCTCGATCTCTCCCAGCCGGGTGGCGTCATGTGAGACCGACGACGGATACATCCCGATGGCAGGATTGTCGTCGCTGAACCGGAGCAGCTTCTGCGTGCCCATCATGTCGGGGCTCAGCACGGCGGGGGTGGGTACCACATCACCGGCACTGAGTATCCCTGCCGCGAAGAGGTCCACCATTTCGTCTGTCGCCATGCCGACGAAACGCACACTGCCCAGGTCAGCCGATGCCAGGGAACGCACGAGCGTTTCGGGGATGGCGCCGATGCCGATCTGGAGCGTGGGGTTCCCTGGAAGCAGCTGCAGGACGTTCCTGGCGATCACCGTGGAGATTTCGTCCGGCTTCGCGGAGGTATAAGTCGGCAACGGCGTTACGGACTCGATGAGCGAATCGAAGATCGACACATGCACACATGACTCACCGTGAGTCCGGGGCACGCTGGCATCGACCTCAGCAATCAAGGTCTGTGCTGTATGCAGCGCCGACAGCCCATAGCTGACAGAGGGCCCGAGCGAGCAATGACCTCGAGCGTCCGGTGGGCTTACCCGCACGAGGGCAACTCCGACGCGCCAGCGCTCGAGCAGGGCCCCAAGACGCGAGGCCCGAGCGGGGACGTAGCCGATGACCCCTTCGGCGACCAGGTCGCGGATCGGAGGCATGACATGCCAGGTGCGATAGGTCATCTCCCCCGCTGTCACGGCGTCGACGAACGGGTAACCGCTGAGGAGCAGTCCCGATGACAGCGTCCAGCCGCGTCCGGGCGCTACCTCACTCAAGGCGTCGAGCAGCGTCGTCGGGGCGCCCATGCCAGGAGCCGACACCAGGTGACTTCCGTTGGGCACCCGCGCAAGGGCCTCACGGGGGGTGCGGTGTGGCAGGGCCTTCACGTAGGACCACTCCCCGCGGTCAGGCCGACGGCGAAGACGGCGTCGAAGGCCGCCTGGTCGTACTGGAACTCGTCCACCTCGGCAATCAAGTCCGCTTCGAAACGGTAGATGAGGCACTCCTTCATGCGCAGGACGCGATCACCGATCGTGATGACGCCATACTGAAAAACGATCGCCCGGTCGTCACTCATCGCGATGTCAATTACTTCGAAGGTGGCCGGCCGGGTCAGGATCCGCCGCATCATGCCGAACAGGCCCATGACTTCCGCACGTCCGGCATACTCACCGGCGAGCGCATTGTTTCCCGGGACCCGCCACACACAGCCAGGCGCCAGGAGCGCCTCGATCGTGGGGCGGTCGCGTTCGGTGAAGGCCCGCATGAGGTTACGCACTGCCGTGGCGTGCGGATGTTCCCATGGTGTGACCATTTCTGTTTTCTACTTCTGTTTTGAACCGAAGTCAATCGCCACAGCAGCGTCGCCGTGCAGCACCAGTCGGCCATCGTCGTTGGTCGTCTTCAGGGTGATCTGTACCCGAGCGCAGGAACCGTGAATGTCGACCGCGGCAATGGTGGCCGTGGTGGTCAGCCGGTCCCCCGGCCACACGGGCGCCGTGAATCGGACGCCGAACGTGCGCAGCGACTCGATACCAAACCACGAGGTGACAACTCGGCTGCTCAAAGCCATCGTCATCATCCCGTGCGCCATGATCGACGCGTTACCCGCGGCCCTGGCCGCCGGTTCGTCGGTGTGCAACGGGCTGAAGTCGCCGGACGCCCCGGCGTACTGCACGATCTGCGTTCTGGTCACTTCGGCGCACACGACCATGCTGCGGACCTGGCCGACCTCAGGCAGGACGTTCATCGACGCTCGCTGACGTCGGCGGAGTTTCGACCAGCACCATCCGCGACCGCACGACAACTGCGCCGTGCTGGTTGCGCAGCTCCTTCACGAGCTCGGTGAACAACAGCTCGCCTCCGCGCTTGCTGTTCTTGGTCCAGCGCCTGCCGTACTCCTCCGTCACATCGAGAACGTCACCGAGATGAACGGGCAGCAAGTACTCGAAGTGCTGCTCGGCGTGGAGCAGCTCACCACCGCCCACAGGAGCGACAGCCAGCGCACCCGTGGGGCACATGCCCCGCATGTGCTCGGGATCATGCTGGATCGAGGTCGCCGTGAAAGTGGGAGGCACGACCCGCTCAGGCGAGGGCATGGGCTCCCCAACCGCGCGGGCGAAGGCCATGACATGACCCTCCTCCACCGGGAAGCGCTGTCCCACCGTCAAACCGCCGGACGAAAGCGTGGCAACGCCGAACCAGCTCCCGTGTCGTGAAACACCACCTGCACGGGCTGTCCGATGGCGAGCGTCTCGGGGTCACACTCCACGATGTTGGTGAGCATCTTCGGGCCCTCCTCGAGCTCGACGAGGGCGAGCACGTAGGGACCGCAATCCTTGTACTCGAGGATCCCTCGGGTCGTCAGCGTGAAGCTGTACACCGTTCCGCGCCCGGAAGCCTCGACCTGCTCCAACTCGTCACTGTGACAGTTCGAACACAGGAAACGCGGGTACCACACGGACGTGCTACAGGCCGTGCAGCGCTGGACGAGCAGCACACCGCGAGATGTCGCCTCCCAGAATGCTGCTGTCTCCGGCTGCACTTCCGGTATCGGGGCCGGCAGCCCCGCGCCCGTTGTCATACGTCCTCCCTGCCGAGGATGACGGTGGCATTGCCCATCCGCGTGGACAGCCAGCCACCCGTGCCGTGCGCCAGGGCGATCTCGCAGTCAGGTACCTGCACGGCAGCGTATGCCTCCCCGCGCAGCTGGCGGACCGCCTCGATCATCTTCGTCATGCCGCCTCGGTTGGCGGGGTGGTTATTGCAGAGCGAACCACCGTCGGTGTTGAACGGCAGCTTGCCGAACGGCGCCTGCAGGGTTCCGCCGAGCACGAACTTGCCGCCCTCGCCTTTGTCGCAGAAACCGAGGTCCTCGAGCGCCAGCAGGACCGTGATCGTGAACGAGTCGTACAGCCCGACGTAGTCGATGTCGCTACGGCTGACGCCCGCCTCTTCGAAGGCATCGCGACCGGACCGGACTCCTCCGGTAACCGTCACGTCCTGCCAGCCGCCCTTCGTGTGCTCGATGGCCTCCCCGTGCCCCAGGACCGCGATGCAGTGACGGTCCAGGCTCTTCGCGATGTCCTCGTTGACGAGAACGAGGGCGCCGCCCCCGTCGGTGACGACGCAGCAGTCGAGCCTGTGCAGCGGGCTGCTCACCATCGGGCTGTTCACGACGTCCTCGACGGTGACGACCTTGCGTAGCAGTGCACGTTCGTTGTGCTGCGCATGAGACGAGGCGGCCACCTTGATCTCGGCCAGCTGCTCGCTGGTCGTGCCGTACTCGTGGATGTGGCGCGCCGCAGCGAGCGCGTAGACCGCGCTGACGTTCATGCCGAAGACGGGCTCGAAGGCCGCCTCGGGCGGAGCGCCCATCAGCTGACCGGGTGCGCGCAACGCCGTGGTACGCGGTCGGCCGCCGAGGGTGATGAGGGCGACGCTGCACTTCCCGGTGGCGATCGCGGCAGCAGCATGCCCGACGTGGCTGAGGTAAACCGAGCCCCCCATGTCGGAGGAGTCCATGTAGCGCACCGAGAGGCCGAGATAGTCCGCCATGGCGAGGCCACCCAGTCCCGGCGCGTCCCCTCCGGTGAAGTAGCTGTCGACATCGGCCAACGTCAGACCGGCGTCAGCCAGTGCCCCGAGAGCCACCTCCGCATGGATCTGCGCGATGGACCTGTCGGGCAGCTCTCGTCCAGGATGCTCGTAGGCCCCAGCGATGAAGGCCTTGCGTCGGATGGTCACAGCCGGTCAGACGAAGGGATTCGCCGGCGCGGCGTCCGTGACTGGTCGGAACGCCTGTTCCACCTGCTTGCCGATCGTGGACAGATCCCAGGCCTCGCCCTCTGCGCTTACGGTGACCAGTGGCTGCGGGTCGCTGTACAGGGACACCTCAAGACCTCGCGCGTGAATGACGTGACCGTTGCACCACGCCGACTGCTCCGAAGCCAGCCAGGCAGCGATGGGGGCGATGTTGTCCGGGGACAGCTTGTCGGTTCCCGGTCCGTCGACTCCCGACTTCTTGGCCGTGTCCGTCATGCGCGTCGCAGCCGCCGGCGAGATCGCGTTCGTCGTAACGCCGTACTTCTTCAGGGCCACGGCGCACGAGTAGGTGAGTCCCACGATGCCCATCTTCGCGGCTGAGTAGTTGGGCTGGCCCGGG
The DNA here is from genome assembly GCF_982290655.1 of Protofrankia sp. CiP1_Cm_nod3. NCBI lineage: Bacteria > Bacillati > Actinomycetota > Actinomycetes > Frankiales > Frankiaceae > Protofrankia > Protofrankia sp. CiP1_Cm_nod3. Next base: position 46,160 of record NZ_CEVIVD010000012.1, on the reverse strand, counting down.
GCGCCGTGCAGGCCCGCCCGAGAGGTGTAGTTGATGATTCGGTGGTTGGCCGCCGCGTCACCGAGCTGTCGCCAGTAGGAAGCGGCCGGGCGGATCGTGTTGAAGTGCCCCTTGAGGTGGACCCGGATGACAGCGTCCCACTCTTCCTCGGCCATGTTGAAGATCATCCGGTCGCGCAGGATGCCCGCCACGTTCACGAGCACGTCGAGCTTGCCGAACTCCTCGATGGTGGACTCGACGAGGTCACGGGCGGCCTCGTGGTCCGAGATGTCCGCACCATTCACCTTGGCGGTGCCCCCACTGTCCTGGATCTCCCTGACGAGGTCCTCACCCGGACTCCCGTCCTTTTCCAGGCCGTTCAGAGAAGCACCGATGTCGTTTACCACTACAGCCGCGCCCTCCCGCGCGAACAGTCGCGCGACGGAGCCGCCGATCCCGCGGCCGGCACCCGTCACAATCGCCACCCGCCCGTCGAGTGTTCCCATCAGCCGTCCCTTCGAAGGTCGTCCCACCAATCCGAATCTAACATTGGTTAGGTATCAGGACAAGACACATCAAGATTCATTTGTGGTCTGTCAGGCATCGACGTGTTTGAGAACCCTCACGTGACCCGACGCGCCGTCCACCCGCACGAGGTCGCCTGTCCGCAGGACCTGGGACCCGACTCTGGTGTTGACCACGCACGGGATACCCAGCTCTCGCGCGACGATCGCAGCGTGGCTGAGGGCTCCGCCGATGTCCACGACCAAGGCCCCGGACACGAACATGATCGAGGCCCAGCTTGGATCGGTCGTCGGAGAGACCAGGATCTCCCCCAGCTCGACATCAGCGTCATCGGGGTCGCTCACGACGCGCACCGTTCCCTCGACGGTGCCGGGACTTGCGCCAACGCCCTCAAGCACGTCGACGATCGGCGCGGTGTCCCCCACTTCGGATTCGTCGAGGGCGGCCGGCTGCCCCAGCCACGCGGGCGGGATCTGCAGGGTCTCGTAGTAGGCCCGGCGCTCACGCCGTCGGACGACCAGCTCACGGGCATCGCGCGGAAGCGCGACGATCTCGTCTGTCGTCAGGTAGAAGACGTCCTCGACGTCGTCGAGCAGGCCCTCGTCGACGAGGTGCTCCCCGATGCGTCGCGCAGCTGCACGTGCCATGTCGAGGGACTGCAGGAACGCGGCCTTGCCAACCCCCCGCAGCGGGATGACATTGGCCGCCAGGCGGAGGACGAGACGCGCGCCCGGGCGGCGGTGTCGTGGCAACGATGCCAGGAGCTTGCGCTCGAGCGCCTCACGAGCCTGTCGCTTCCGTCCTTCGATGCGCGCAGGGTCGGCGGTCTCGTCCAGCGCGCGGTAGCCCTCCAGGAGCTTGCGCAATGCAGCGTCGTCCTCCCGCCACACACGGCCTGAGATCTCACCTTCGCGGGGCCCATGGAAACCGTGTCGCCGCACGACCTCCTCGATGGTCAGGCGGTCCCTGGATGCGGCCCACATGTCGGTCACGATCGCGCTCTCCGCGTGTGCGCCGTACCCGCTCATGAACGACGTCACCTCCCCGACGGCGGCGCCTTCGACAAGTCGTCGGAGCTGCTCGTAGACCGGCTGCACAGCGCACAGGACGTGGATGCCCTGCACAGTCACGTTGTGCTCGAAGCGCCGCGCGGCCTCGTGAAACTGCCGGATGGCCTCGGCACGGGAGAGATCCTTCGTCTTGCCGACGCTCTCCAGCCACCACTGCTGCGTCTCAGCGTTCGCCCTGCGCACCTTGCGCCCGATGGTCGCGAAGCTGTAGGGAAAGCGTAGGGCGATGACCGGCCACCGACGACGGCTCGGGCTGCTCGCCAGCTCCGGCGGCATGGCACCCACCACCTGCTCGGCCACTGCCGCGCCCGAGGTGCCGGGGAGGCGATCTCCGATCCCGACCAGGAAGTCCACCCGGCCCGCCACCCGGCCGTAGAAGACGTTGCACACACGGTCCCGCTCGTCGGCGGGGAAACCGCTCTCCTTCCGTGTCAGCGCACCCATGCTTCCGAACGCCGCCCGGGTGGCGCGCTCCGCCGTCGGACCCCAGAACGTCCATCCCAGAGGCGTCATCACACCCGGCATCGCCTCACCGAAGTTCGAGGTACTCCAGAAAGCCTGGGGCGCGCTGCGGCTGTGGAGCGGATCCCACTGCTCGACAGCCAGCTCCATGATCATGGTCGTATTCCTCTCGTCGCCGCTCTCCCGGTGCTGTCCTGGCACCAGTCACGCGAACAGTTAGCGCACGGCCGCAGGCTGCTGACCGGACGCCGGAGTCACGCCTCCAACATCCATTTCCGCACTTCCCGTTCCCTTGCTCCGCTGGGAGGCTGCCGCGTCCCGCCTCGAGCGCGCCTTCCTCTGGCGCCACACCGCAAAGGCGACAGCCGTGATGACGGCCACACCGTTGAAGAGGTCTGCCAGCCACTGCACGCCGGTGACGAGCTGGAGACCCTTGATGCCGGTGGCCAGGACGTAGAGGGCGATGAGCGTCCCCCACACGTTGAAGCGGCCCGGATGCAGCTGCGTCGACCCCAGGAAGACTGCGGCGAACGCTGGCAGCAGCAGCGCTCCGCCGAACGTCAGCGACGGCCCTGACAAGGATGCGTACAGGACACCCGCAATCCCGCACAGCGTCGCGCTCGTCGTGAGGGAGAACCACGTCCAGGTCCCCGTCCGCACGCCGGACAGCCGAGCCGCCTCAGCATTCCCGCCGACGGCGTAGATATAGCGTCCCACCGGGGTCTGCGACAGCACCAGCCACAGGATGATGGCCACCACGAGCATGTACAGGACGACGATCTGAAAGCCGAGCACCTCGCGTTGAGTGAGGTCGCTCCAGGCTCGGCTCGTGGGCGGAAGCGGTTGTCTCTGACCAGAGACGATTGACTGAAGTGCCGCGATGATCGAGGCCGCCCCCAGGGTGGCGATGAAGGAGTTGACGCGCAGCACCACGACCACGAAGCCGTTGACGGCGCCGATGACGAAGCAGGCGACAACCGTGACACCGATGGCCGGCCACATGGACCAGCCCTTGTCCGCCTGCAGGACGGTCACGATGATGGTCGCGAGGTTGACGGTCGCACCGACGGAGAGATCGTAGGCGCCCGCGGCGAGCGGCACCAGGACGGCGAGAGCCACAATGGCCGCAATTGCCTGTTGCGCGGCCACCGAGTGCAGGGTGCCCATCGTGAGAAACAGGTCTGGCACCCAGATACCGAAGACGATGATGATGAGCGCCCACAGGTACAGGCCGGAGAAACGGTCGAAGCCCAGGCCTGGTCGAGGACGCGTGGTCGGCGAGGCGCTCATGCTGCCCGGTCCTCGGAGCCCAACGCCTCGCGGGCCACTTCGGCCACGGTCAGCGCGCCATTCGACAACTCGGCCACAAACCGTCCGTCGCGGAGCACCATGACGCGACGGCACAGGGCAACCAGCTCGTCATAGTCCGAGGAGCTCACGACAGCCGCCGCCCCCGTCTCCACGGCCGAGAGGATCTGACGGTGGATCTCGGCCTTCGCACCGATGTCGACACCCTGTGTGGGCTCGTCGAGCAAGAGAACCCGAGGGGCACATCTGAGCCACTTGCCGAACAGCACCTTCTGCTGGTTGCCACCGCTGAACGACCCGAGGGGAGCGTCCACCGCGCCGCGCGGGCGGACGTCGAGCCGCTCGAACCACGTTCGGGCTTGGGCGACTTCGAGTCGCCGCCGTAAGCGCGGGGCGCGCCAGAGGGCCCGGAGGGCTGGCAGGGTCAGGTTTTCGCGCGCCGACATCGACATGACGCCTCCCAGCCGAACGCGATCGGCCGGCAGCAGCGTGAGCCCCGCGGCGATCGCGCGGTCTGGTCGTCCGGGAGCCAGGATCACATCGTCGATCTGGACCCGGCCGCTGCTTCGCGGGATGGCACCGAAGATCGCCGGGAGCAGCGTCTCCCGCCCAGAACCCGTGAGACCGGCGACACCGACCACCTCTCCCGGACGGACGGTGAAGTTCGCGGTCACCAGCGGACCCGCCGACAGATCCTGAACACGCAGCACGGGAGCTGCGTGCGCCGTGGGCAACGAGCCTGACGCCGCGCTCACCTCCTCCAGCTCGCCGCCTACCAGATGTTCCACCAACTCGCGCCTGGTGAGGGCCCTTGCTTTGGTGGTCACGACCTTGCGGCCGTCGCGCAGGACGCTGACGTCATCGGCAACCTCGAACACCTCGTCCAGGTGGTGAGTGACATACAGGACACCGACGCCGCTCGCAGCCACTGCCCGCACCACCGCCAGCAGCTGTTTGACCTCGGTGTCCGGCAAGGTGGCCGTTGGTTCGTCGAGGACCAGCAGGCGCACGCTGGTCCTGTCGGCGTCCGCGAGGGCCCTTGCGACAGCCACACCGGTACGCTCGGCGGCAGCCAGTCCGCCCACGAGCGTATCGGGGTCCAGCGCCAGGCCCAGACGCTGAAGCGCCTCTTCCGTGCGCCGCCGCAGGGCCTTGCGACGCACTGCACCGCAGCGCGTGGGGAACCCCGCGGTCAGTGCGACGTTGTCCGCCACGCTGCAGGTGTCCACGAGGCCGAGATCCTGGTGCACGAAGCGGCAGCCGAGGTCGTAGGCAGAGGAGGCAACGCCGGCCTGCAGCGGCTGACCGCCGACTTCCACGCTGCCGCCCGGATCGGGATGGTGGTAGCCGGAGAGCGTCTTGATGAGCGTGGACTTCCCCGAGCCGTTCTCCCCCAGCAAGGCGTGCACGGTGCCGGCGTCGACCCGTAGGTCGACGTCAGCGAGCGCGCGTGTCGGGCCGAAGCTCTTGCTGAGGCCGCGTACGAGGAGGCTGGGCGGGAGCGGGCCAGCTCCGCTGGCCCGCTCCACCACCTCGTGAGGGGTCACCCTACCTTCCACAGCTTCTTGAACTGCTGCTCGTAGTCCTCGGGCCGGTCGATCGAGTCCTGCGGGCTCCCGACCGTCTCCTTAGTGAGCAGCTGGAGCGGGAGTGCACCGTCGCCCGGTTCCACGGACATGCCCTGCGCATAGCGCAGTGCGACGTCCACGGCCTTCCACGCCATGATGTTGAAGGGCAGGAGTGTGAACGCCTTCGCCTCGCCGGTCTGCACCTGCTGCTGGTTGAACTTGGCCGGGTTGATGCCGAGCAGCTGGACGTCGGGAAGACCCGCCGCCTTCACCGCCGCTTGCAGGCCCTGCGTGAACTCGCCCTGCACCGTGACCACATACTTCACATCCCGGTTGCGCTGGAGTGCAGACACGACCGCCGGCACCACCTGTCCGCCGCCCACCTGGGCCAGCGTTACGTCGACCGTCCCCACCGAGCAGTCCGGGCAGCCCGACTTGACCGTGGACACATACTGGTCTGTCACGATCTTGAGCGAGCCCACGTCCGGGACGTTCACGATCAGCGACTTGCCCCGTCCCTGCGAGTCCGCGATGAAGAAGTTCGCGATCGCGATCGCCTGGGTCCGAGCATCAGCGGGCCCGTCAAGCGATCCTGCGGGGACGACCGGGCTCGCGGTCGTCTCACCGACAGCGATCGGGATGAGCGGCACGCCGGCCTTCTGGAACGCGGGGACCTGGCTCCCCCAGACGGCCTCCGGTATGCCGGCGAAGGCCACGCCCACCGGCTTCGGGTCCATCTCAAGGGCCTGCTGCATCCCGGCGATGAGCGTCGCCGGGTCTGCAAGCTTGATCGGCTGGTTCTTGTATTCGAGGCCCGCGGCCTTCGCCGCCGTACCCATACCCTTGGCGAGCACCTGGCACAGACCGTTCTCGCAGGAGAGGAAGACGAGCGTGCCTCCCTTGCCCGGAGCACTCTTCAACGGCTCGGTCACCCCGATGGACGTCGGGGCCTGCAGCAGCTTCGTCACCTCTGCCTGGGCTGCCGCCACCACGGCGGAGGCGCTTCCCGTCGCGGTCGGGGTGACGGCATCCTTGCCGGCGTCGTCGGAGCTGGAACACCCGGCTAAGGCGAGAACTAAAAAGGTCCCGACAGCAACAGCTGCTGCTGCAGGACGCAGGACGCCGCGCCGCGAGAACGGTGCGGGCGTGGACACGTGGGGCATTGAGCTCCTCTTACCTGGACCGGCGGCGCCGGTCGTCTATTCACAGCGCTGGGCCGGCCGCGAGTGAGGGGTGTGACAGCCGTCACAGATTTTCTGTCTAAACCTATATTGGTTTCGAACGTTGTCAAGCAACGCAAGGACGTCCCCGAGGCAGGATCAGTCCGCCGGGTAACCGAGAGCAGCCGGCAGCATGGCGGGCGACTCGACCCCGAGCCACCGCGTCAGCAGGCTCAGGTCGGGGTCGTCGCCGGAGGCCGGAGGGACGACCGCAAGGCGGCCCTCGTATACGAGCCCGGCGCCTCCGTCGACGGTCACCTCACGCCCGACGAGATCCGTAAGGAATCCCGCCCCGCAGCCCACGACGCACGGCCGATCCAGCTCCCGGCTGACCACCGCGGCGTGCGAGGTGGAGCCACCCAGCTCTGTGACGATCGCTCGGGCGACGACCATGCCGTGCACGTCGTCGGGGTCGGTCGTGGGCGTAGCCAGCACGACATCCTCGCCGGCGTCCGCATGGTCCTCGGCTTCGTTCGCGCTACCGACGACCAGGCCGACCCCCACGCCCGGGCACGCCGGCTCGCCCTTCGCCACGACGGTGGCGACCGCGGCCGCTGCGGGATCGACCCTGGGCCGAAGCATGGCAGCGACGTCGCCAGGCGTAAGCCGAGCGACCGCCTCCGAAGTGGTCAGGATCCCCTCCCGTTGCATCGAGACAGCGATGCGCACAGCCGCCTCGGCAGAGCGCTTCGCAGACCGCGTCTGCAGCAGCCAGAGCCGACCCGACTCCACGGTGAACTCCACGTCCTGGACGTCACGGGCGTCGGCTTCCAACCGCTGCGCCGCCTCAAGCAGCTCCGCGTGAATCTCGGGCATGCTGCGCGCGAGCGCATCCAGAGGGAGTGGCGTGACCCGCCCGGAGACGACGTCCTCGCCTTGCGCCAGCGGCAACCACTCACCCAGCGGGGCGCGGGCGCCGCTCAGCGGGTTGCGCGTGAACAGCACCCCCGTGCCGGACCACTGGTCGAAGTTGCCGAACACCATCGCCTGGACGGTCACCGCCGTCCCACCGCCGTCGGGAAGGCCGTGGTGACGGCGGTAGGCCGTCGCACGCGGAGACATCCACGACCTGAACACAGCCTCGGCCGCCGCGAGTAACTGCTCGAAGGGGTCCTCCGGCGGCACGGTGCCGACGACCTTCTCGAACAGATGGAGGAACCTGACACCCACGTCGTCCGCCACCTCGGCGCCATGCTCCTCTGCCAGGGCAGCCAGGGTGGTGGCCGTCGCGCCGACGTTGAGGACCGTGTCCATCATGCCGGGCATGCTGCGGGCTGCACCCGAGCGCACCGACACGAACAGCGGGCTCTCCGCGCCGCCGAACGAGCGGCCCAGGACGGATTGCAGGTGTCGCACCCCGACGTCGAGCGCCTTGGTCGCCTCTACGGAGAGCGCCCCATCCTGCAGTGTCGTACGACAGACATCCGTCCCCAGGGCGAAGGCGGGCGGCACCGGCAACCCCAGCCGGCGCAGGTGGTTCACAGCCCACGCCTTACCACCGACGAGGTCGCGGTCGAGCTCAACAGAACCGTCGAGCAGGATTGGTTTCACTAGGCCCGGCCCGCCTTGGCCTCGTCCTCGCGATCCAGGCCGAGCAGCCCGAGAAGGTCTTCATGCAGCTCGAACCAGACCTGGTGGTAGCTGTCCACGAGCGGGTTGGCCAAGAAGCGGTGGTCCGCATCCAGCCGCGCAAGGGCTGCAGCCAGTCGTCGGGAGTATGTCGCCAGGCGGGGCACTTCCGCAGCGATCCGCTCGACCAGCGGCGCAGCCACAGCGTGCACCGCTTCGACGCGGCCCAGGACCTCCCGGTCGTAGTCAGCGTCGGAGTGGTCGTTCACTGTCCCGCCAGGACGCAGCTGCCAGGCGGTGACTACCTCCTTGAGCGTGTGGTTGGGCTCGTCGAACTCGGCGTAGAGCCCGGTCAGTGTGCCCACCCCGGCTGTCTCACGCTCCTCGCCGAGCAGGGACGCCAGCCGCTCCTTGCCCTCTGACGTGAGGCGTGCTCCAGCGGCACCCGCCTTAAGGAGTCCACGAGCCTCGAGCTCCTGCAGGAGCGCCTGCCCTTCGTCACCCACGAACACAGCCGCGGTCTCGGGCGTGAGCCGTCCCTTGAGCCGCGCTCCTTGGAGCAGCGCCAGCTCGGTCGAGGTGTCAGTCATGGTTACGTGTATCTCCGGATAGTGGGGTCGCGTCGTGAGCAGCGCGACCGGGGACGGCTGCGGTGCGGCGC
>NZ_CEVIVD010000012.1:25259-37453 GCF_982290655.1 Protofrankia sp. CiP1_Cm_nod3 | reverse complement strand
CGGACGCACGGACGCACGGAAAGATCTAGCGAACCAGGCGGACGGGCAGACTAATGGGTCCGCGCGCGAAGGCCGGGCGGTACGAGGGCGTGAAGCCGGCCTGGGACACCTCGAAGGTCGTCAGCTGACAGATCGCCTTGATACTGGCCTTGATCTCTCGGCGCGCAAGGTGGTTGCCGAGGCACCGGTGAATGCCGGCGCCGAAGGCCACGTGCGAAGAGACGTTCTGGCGCTCGAAATCGAGGGTGTCCGGGTCCTTGAACTGCGCGGGGTCGCGGTTGGCTGCAGCCCAGTTGAGGAGGACGCGGTCACCGCCGCGCATGGGGCAGCCGCTCATCTCGGCGTCCTCGGTGAGCGTTCGGCCCGCTGTCGGAACGGGTGATTCGAAACGGAGGAACTCGTCGACAACGCGACCGAGGCGCTTGTCGTCAGCGGTCGCGAGCTCGGCGCGCAGAGCCTGGTCGGTCGCGAGACGCACCGCGATGCTGCCCAGAGCGCCCATCGTCGTCTCCATGCCGGCCATGATCATGAGGTTCAGCGTCTCGATGCGCTGCTTCTCGTCCAGCTCCAGACCGTCGTCGCTCCCCTCCAGCCCCATGTGCGCGATGACACCGGCAAGGTCGTCACGCCGACCCTGCTCACGGCGCTTGACGAGCAACTCGGCGCCCCACGTGAGCAGGCGAGGAGCAACCTCCAGCGCCTTCTCAGGCTGAGTCAGGAGGGTGTTGAGCACCTCGAGCACCCAGCCGATCTCCGATTCCTGCTGCTCGAGGTAGGTCCCGAAGAACACGATAGGAGGCAGCACCTGCGTGAACTCCGAGATGAAGTCGACCTCGCCCTTGGCGACGCAGCGGCCGAGCAGCGTGTCGACCTTCTCCTGGATGCCCGCCTCGCCGGCCTGCTGGGCCTCCGCCGTGAAGAACGGGTTGAGCAGACGTCGGATGCCGCGGTGCAGTGGGGGGTCGGTCTCCAGCGGGATCATGCGCAGGATGTCGAGGTCGAACTGCACGGGGGCCGCACCCTGAGCGTTGCTGAAGGCCTTCCAGTTCACGCCGGCCGCCATGACGTCGGCATAGTCGCTGACCACCCAGAATCCGGCGACTTTATCGCTCCAGGGCTGGTCGCTCCACACGACCGGGCAGCGGTTGCGCAGGTCGTTCATCCTCGGCCAGAAGTCGTCCGCCAGGGTCGGGTCCAACGGCGTGAAGTGGACGACTTCCTGAGGCTCGTTCTGCGTGGCCCCGGTGGAACTCGTCATGGTCATCCTCCTGTGAGTGGCCGGCATGGCAGGGTCCGTTTGCGGTCGCCGAGCCGCTTGCGACCGCTCTGACCTCCACCTGAGCACGTGTATCGTACATCACATTCTAATTTCGTCAAGATTCTGCGCCAGGTTCGCCAGCTTGTTCAACACCATGGACAAGGTACCGAATCATATTTAGAATCTATCGAGCGACGCTACGTCGCCACGTCCACGCGATGAGGAGACGATCCAGTGCCAAAGGTGACCTTCCTACGCCCCAACGGTGACGACATCGCCGTCGATGTAGGTGACGGCACCAGCATCATGCAGGCGGCTGTCGCACACGGCGTCACGGAGATCGTCGCCGAGTGCGGGGGGACGCTCGCCTGCGCGACCTGCCACGTCTACGTGGCTGAGGAGCACCTCGACCACCTGCCGCCCATCAGCAACGACGAGCAGGAGATGCTCGACTTCACCGCCGCCCCGCGTGAAACGGGCAGCCGGCTCTCGTGCCAGCTGCCTCTGGGTCCCGAGCTGGACGGCATCGTGGTCCGATGCCCGGAGACCCAGTACTGATGGGCTCTTCGACGGTCATAGTGGTCGGTGCCGGCCAGGCCGGCTGTCAGGTTGCGTCGTCACTGCGCGAGGAGGGCTTCACAGGCCGCATCGTCCTCGTTGGTGCAGAGGCTCACCTGCCCTACCAGCGACCTCCGCTGTCCAAGGGCCACCTGACCGGCAAGACCTCGCGTGACGCCCTGTGGCTGCGGCCGGAGTCGTGGTTCGGGGAGCAGGGCATCGAGGTGCGTACCAGCACACGCGCCAAGCATCTGGATACCGACGGTCGCAGGGTCCTGCTTCAGGACGGCGAAGCCTTGGAATACGACGATCTTGTGCTTGCGACCGGCGCGAGGAACCGGCTGCTCCGGCTGGAGGGTGCCGGCCTCGAGGGTGTGTTGTCCCTGCGCACCCTGGATGAAGCCGACGAGGTGAAAGTTCGCCTGGAACAGGCTGCGCGCGTGGTGGTCGTCGGAGGCGGCTTCATCGGCATGGAGGTCGCAGCGACCGCAGTGCAGCTGGGGAAGAACGCGACGGTCGTCGAGGTCGCCGACCAGCTCATGGGCCGTGTCCTGTCGAGCCACACTGCTGCGTTCCTTCTGCAGGCTCACCGGGCACGCGGTCTCGATGTCGAGCTGACGACCACGGTCAGCCGGATCGTCGGTGTGGCCGGCCGCGTGGCCGCTGTCGACACGACGGACGGCCGCCGTCTCCCTGCTGACCTCGTGCTGGTGGGCGTGGGTGCAAGCCCCAACGTGGAGCTCGCCGAGCAGGCTGGCCTCGAGGTGGACAACGGTATCGTGGTCGACGAGCTGTTGCGCACCTCGGCGCCGCACGTCTACGCGGTCGGGGACTGCGTCTGTGCCCCGAATCCGTTCGCAGGTGGAACGCGTGTGCGGCTCGAGTCCGTCCAGAACGCGACTGCGCAGGGACGGCGCCTGGCAGCCACGTTGACCGGCCGCCCTGAACCCTTCAGCTCCGTCCCGTGGTTCTGGAGCGACCAGGCCGACATCAAGCTGCAGATCGCCGGGCTCACCACGGGCCATACGGAAGTAGCCGTAAGAGGAGACGTCAGCAGCGAGCGCTTCTCGGTGTACTGCTTCTCGCAGGGGCGCCTGCTGGGCGTCGAGTCGGTGAACCGCCCAGCTGACCACATGGCGGCTCGGCGGCTGCTCAGCGGATCGACGTCGCTCTCCCCACAGGACGTGCGACGGGACGACTTCGACATCAAGCGCGCGTCCACCGCCGGCTCAACGCCGGCCGCCCCCTGACCTGCAACTGCAGGTCAGGGGGCGGCCGGCGGAGTCAGGATGGACACTCACGTAGCCCGACGTTCGCTCCTCGCGATGACCAGACCCAGCGCCTCGAAGTCGATCGTCTCCGCCGTGATGCCGCGCTCGCGAAGCTTGAACTTCTGCACGCGGCCGTTGACGTTTGCCGGCAGAGCGTCGAGGAACTCCACGTAACGGGGGACCGCGTAGTACGGCAGTGTGGTCCTGAAGAAGTCGAAGAGCTCCTCGGGCTCGACCGACTCATCCGGCTTGAGAACGATGCACACCTTGATGTCGTCCTCGGACAGCTCTGACGGCACCGCGTGGACTGCGACCGCCGAGAAGGCAGGGTGCTTCATCAACGCTGCTTCGAGCTCGAGCGAGGACACGTTCTCCCCGCGGCGCCGCAGCGAATCCTTCTTGCGGTCGACGAACCAGAAGTACCCGTCCTCGTCGACGCGGCCGCTGTCTCCGGTGTGGTGCCAGAGGTTACGGAAAGTCTCGACGGTGGCCGCGTCATTGCGCCAGTAACCGGAGAACAGACGATAAGGCTCCTCCGCGCGGACCACGATCTCACCGGGCTCTCCCGGGGGCACCTCGACGTCACCCTCATCGACGATCTTGACCTGCAGGCCGGGCGTCAGCTTGCCCATGCTGCCAGGCTTGCGCATGCCACGAGGGTCGCCCAGCAGCGCTGGCCAGCACTCGGACTGCCCGAAGACCTCAGCGAAGGGCTCGATACCGAAGCGCTCCGCGAACTGCTCGACGAGTGCAGGGGTCGACGGCATGAAGGTGATGTGGCGCAGCTTGTGCTGCTTGTCCTCCGGGCTCGGCGGTGTAGTCATGATCGCCATTCCCATGGCGCCCATGCCCATCGCCGTCGTCGCACCCGTCTCGCGGATGCGGGACATGTAGCCGGACGCGCTGAAGGACGGCTCGACGATGGCGGATCCCCTGACGGCCAGGGCGGCGGCCACGAGCCAGGTCTGGCCGCTGAAGTGGAACAGGGGGTTCGCACCGAAGACAACATCGCCCTCGGCGTACCAGCCGAAATCGATAAAGACGTTGACGAGGTTGCAGTAGTACCCGTGCGTAATCGTGCAGCCCTTCGACGGACCCGTGGTCCCCGACGTGTAGATGACGGCACACACATCCGCGGACGAGAGGGCCACCGGTTCGAGGGGCCGAGGCGAGCCCTCAAGCGACGCGAACGGCGTGAGGTCGGGCAGCGACGTCGTCTCAGGGGCTTCCCCGACGACCACCAGGTGTTCGATGCCGTCGAGCTCAGGCAGCACGGGCTCGAGCATCTGCAGAGCGGCGGCATCGCCGATGTAGACGCGCGGTGTGGTCTGTGCGAGCTGGTGCCGCAGGAAGTCGCCACGCAGGTAGGTGTTCAGCGGGACCTGGATCGCTCCGGTCTTGGCGATCGCGTAGATGAGAACGATGTACTCGATGCGGTTGGGAAGGTTGATCGCCACGCGGTCACCTTTACCGACGCCAAGGCCCTGAAGGGCAGCCGCCACAGTGTCCGAGAGCCGGTCGAGTTCCCCGAGCGTCATCCAGGGGCTCGCGCACTGCACGAAGTCCCGGTCGGGGTCGCGCGCAGCTTCGTCCCGCAGCCAGTCGCCTAAAACCTTGTAGCCGGAGCCATGCTCTGCCGTCAGCGGCGCGGGCTGCTCAGGCAGCGCTTCGGTCATGGTGGTCACGTCTGCTCCTCGGCTCTCAGTGTCCGACGGGACGCCACTCTCGGCATGGCAGGCGACCCCCGGTTGAATCTATGTTGATTTCGAATCAGGTCAAGGGGTGCACACCCGTGCTTCAGTAGCTCTTGGGCAGGCCGAGGACGTGCTGCGAGATGTAGGCGAGCACGAGCTCCTGCGGAAGGGGTGCGATCTTCATCAGTCTGGCCTCGCGCCAGTAGCGGGCCACGTGGTACTCCTCGGCGTATCCGAAACCGCCGTGCACCTGCATGGCAACGTCGGCGGCCTGGAAGCCGGCATCCGTGGCGAGGAACTTCGCCATGTTGGCCTCCGCGCCTGCCGGCAGGCGCTGATCGAGCAGCCAACCGGCCCGACGGGTGACCAACTCTGCGGCCTGCAGCCGCGAGTGCGCTTCGGCGAGCGGGAACGCGATGCCCTGGTTCTGCCCGATGGGTCGTCCGTAGACGACACGATCGCGCGCATAGCCGACCGCCCGGCGCAGCGCGGCACGCCCGATGCCGAGCGCCTCACTGGCGATCAGGATGCGCTCGGCGTTGAGGCCGTCGAGCAGATACCGGAAGCCCGCTCCCTCTTCTCCGACCCTGTCAGACACGTGGACGAGCAGGTCGTCGTAGACCGTCTCGCAGGAGGCGACAGCGTTGCGACCCGCCTTCGGGATGGGCCGGATCGTCACGGCCGGGTTCTGAAGGTCGGCCATGAGCAGGGTCAGTCCCTCCGTGCGGGTGCGCACCTGCTCGACCGGGGTCGTGCGGACCAGCAGCAGCACCTTCTCCGACTCGAGCGCCTTGGAGGTCCAGACCTTCTGCCCGCGTACGCGGTAATGGTCCCCCTCGAGCCTGGCCGACGTCCGGATGGCGAGCGTCTCGGTACCGGCGTCCGGCTCGGTCACGCCGAAGGCAACGTGCAGGTCACCGCTCGCCACCCGCGGAAGGTACTTCCGCTTGAGCTCCTCACTGCCGTGCAGGGCGATCGGGTGCATCCCGAAGATGGACAGATGGATCGCGCTGCAGCCGTTCATCGCGGCCCCGGAGGCAGCTACCTCCTCGAGGATCACCGACGCCTCCAGCAGCCCCCGCCCACCTCCGCCGTACTCCTCCGGGATGGCGATGCCGATCCAGCCGCCCTCGGCGAGGGCGGTGTAGAAGTCCCAGGGGAACTCGTGCTTCGCGTCACGCCCGGCCCAGTACTCGTCGTCGAACTTGCTGCAGATGCTGCGAATCGCATCGCGGATCAGCCGGAGGTCCTCAGCCTCGGTGAAGTCCACTGTGGTCCTGCTCCTCTTCCTCGGCGGTCACGCGTACTGGAGTGACTTGAGCTCGTAGAACTCGAGCAGCCCGTGTATCCCCAGCTCCCGACCGACACCCGACTGTTTGAAACCCCCGAACGGGGCCTGGGCGTTGAAGAACGAGCCGTTGATGTCGACCTGTCCGGCACGGATGCGGCGCGCCACCCGCGCTGCACGAGCGGTGTCCTGCGACCACACACCGCCCGCGAGCCCGTAGATGGTGGAGTTGGCGATCCGGATGGCGTCATCGTCATCATCGAATGGCATGATCGCCAGGACGGGACCGAAAACCTCTTCCTGGGCAATGGTCATCCCTGGCATGACGTCAGAGAAGACCGTGGGCTTGACGAAGTAGCCTACGGACGTCTCCTCGGGCTGCTCCGGCCCCCCGGCGACCAGTCGGGCGCCTTCGTCGAGGGCGCCGCGGATGAAGCCGCGGACCGACTCCTGCTGCCTCTGAGAGACCAGCGGCCCCATGTTCGTCGCCGGGTCGAGAGGGTCGCCCAACCGGTAGCCGGCCACCCGCGCCTTCACCAGCTCCTCCACCTCGGCAAGCCGCCCGTGCGGCACAAGCATGCGCGTCCACGCGGTGCAGGTCTGCCCGCTGTTGGTGAAGCAGTTCGCAACGCCGACCTTCACGGCCTGAGCAAGGTCGGCGTCGTCGAGGATCACGTTGGCGGACTTGCCGCCGAGCTCCAAGGCCAGCCGCTTTATCGTCCCTGCCGCGAGCGCTCCGATCCGACGGCCGGCCCGGGTACTGCCCGTGACGTGGACCATGTCGACGTCCGAATGGACGACCAGCGGTTCCCCCACCGACTCCGCAGTACCGGTGACCAGGTTGAAGACGCCCGCGGGGAAGCCCGCCTCGTCGACGGCCTCCGCCACGATGAAGGCGCTGAGCGGAGCCACCTCCGACGGCTTCACGACCGTCGTGCATCCCGTCGCCAGCGCAGCTCCCACCTTGCCGAGCACCTGCTGCAGGGGGTAATTCCACGCGGTGATGCACGCGACGACGCCGAGCGGCTCACGGATGACGACCGACGAGCCGATCTTCTCCTCGAGCGAGAGCTCCGGAAGCAATGCTCTGTAGTGCGCGAGAGATCGGCATGGCGCCTCTGCCTGCAGGAGCCGGGACACCCGCACCGGAGTACCAACCTCGGTGGTGATGGTTCTAGCCAGTTCGTCGATACGGGCGGTCAGCGCCTCCTCCAGGCGTCTGATCAGCTCCAGGCGTTCGCGTAATGGCGTCGTGGACCAGGCCGGGAACGCCTGCTTCGCCGCCTCGACGGCGTCGTCGACGTCGACAGCATCCGCATCGGGGATGATCCCGATCACGGCCCCATTCGCCGCTCCATGAACCAGGAGTTCATCCTGCCCATGTGGTCGCCGCCACCTACCTGCGACATACAGCTCGTCACGTACGACGACCATGGGCACTCCTCCGTGTCAGCAGCATGTCAGCGCGGAGTCCTGGCGTGCAGACGCCGCATCTTCACAAGCCAGGCGTCGTGGTCGGCAGCCTTGCCCTGGAAATACCTCGAAACGTCCGGGTGGGTGAGGATCAGGAATTCCTCCTTACGCACCCCGTCGACGATCGACTGTGCGGCGTCCTCTGGCGTCACGGCACCCGCGACAGCGAACCACTCGCCCTGGGCGCCGCGCAGCATGTCTGTCCGCACCCCCTCCGCCACGATGCAGGACACCTTGATACCGGCGTCCCCGTAGTGGATGGCGAGCCATTCCGTAAGACCCACCGCCGCATGCTTTACGGCCGTATACGGCGCGTTGCCGAGTGCGGTCAGCAGACCACCCGCGGACGCATTCTGGACAAGGTAGCCCTCACCTCGCGCGAGCATCTGGGGCAGCACCGCGCGCGCGGCATAAACCTGCTGCATCACGTTGACGTCCCAGACCTCCTGCCAGGCGGCGTTGGACGCCCAGGGATTGCCACGCTCCTGCAGCGGCGTGGTGCCGTCCCAGGGCTCTCCCCACAGCACACCTGCGTTGGACACGAAGACATCGACACGCCCGTGCTCGCGGGTCGCGGCGTCGACCAGGTCGATGACCTGGTCCTCCATCCGCACGTCGCAGGGGTGGCCGAGGCAGCCGAGCTCGTCGGCCACCCTCATGGTCCCCAGTTGGTCGATATCGGACACCACGATGGTCGCCCCCTCTGTGGCGAAGCGGCGGCACATGGCCGCGCCCATCCCCCGCGCGCTGCCCGTGACGACGACGACTTTGCCCTTCAGCTCCATGATCGGATCAGGGCCGCTCAGCCGATGCCGACAGACAAACCTGTCAGCATCGCGGTGTTGCTCCACAGGATCTTGCGTTCGGCAACCGGGTCGTTCAGCTCTGCGGTGATCTTTTCGTACTGCCTCGGCTCGGCAAGGCCCTCGGGATGCGGGTAGTCGGATCCGAAAAGCACATGGTCGGGTCCGAGATGCCTGACGACCTCGAGCAGGTTGTCCTCCCAGAAGGGCGCGACCCAGACATGCTGCTTGAACTGCTCGACTGGATCCGAGGAGAAATATCCAGGCTGTTGGAAACCCGCACGGTTGAGCCCCGCCAGCAGGAGAGAGAGAAACTCTGCACCGTTCTCCACGGACGCCACACGGAGGCTGGGGAAGCGCTCGAACAACTTGTCACAGACGAGGGCACCCAGGTAGTTACCGATCGCCCGGTCGTGACCGACCGCAACTTCAAGCGGCGGGGCCACCCCACCAATGATGTTGCCGTGGTGATCAACGTACTTGTCGAGGCCGACGCCCCCGACCTCGCCGACATGCGGGATGAGCGTGGCACCCGCTTCGGCGAGGCGGGCGAAGATGGGGTCGAACCGCTCGTTACCGGGACTGATCCACCCGTCTTCGGTGTACACGGCCTGCGGCCGGACGACGAAGATGCGCGCTCCGTTGTCGAGACCGTGCTCGACCTCTCCCACTGCGGCGTCGACGTCTCCGAAGGCCAGGTAGGGCGCGGTGAAGATGCGGTCCTGGTAGTTGTAGCCCCAGTCGTCGAGAAGGAAGCGGTTGAATGCCTTGAACGCGACGGCCGCCGCTGGCACGTCCTCCTGCAGGCTCTCCTCGATTCCCATGCCGAGGGACGGCAGCATCCAGACACACTGGATCTCCTGCTCGTCCAGCTTGCGGATTCGGGCGTCCCGGTCGCGGTAGTAGGCCGGGAGCGGCTCGCGCTGCGCGAGGTACTCCGACAGCGGCTTGCCAGCCTTGTTGCCCCGGAAATAGTCGGCCATGACACCGGGCTTGACGATGGGGTCGAACGTCGGGTTCGTCACCGTCTTGTCGACCCTGCCGCCGACGATCAGTCGTTTACGCCCGTCGATCTCGGCCAGTTGCACCGTTCGCTCGGCCCATTCCCTGGGCCGATGCCTCGTGAAGGCGTCGAGCGGCTCGTAGTAGTGCTGGTCGCAGTCGAAGACAGGCGCCCTGGCGTCATCGCTCATGTGACTCTCCGAGGAATCATGACCGCACGTTGCGCGCGCTCATCGCATCGATTTCTAATTCTAGACTGAATTTGAACAACGTCAACCAGAGATGTCAGGCACGAAGAGGGCGTCCACAACGACTCCACCGCCCCCATCGACGAGGGCAGGGTTGACCTCGATCTCCCGCAGCCGCGCGGTGTGGAGGAGGTCGGCCATCCGGTGCAGCGTGTGATGCACCCATCCCAGGTCCACGGGGTCTGACCCCCTGAAGCCGAAGAACAGATCCGCCGTGCGCAGGCGGCTCAGCGCACGGCGGAGGGTCTCCTCGTCACAGGGCAGGGGGACGGACTCGACGTCCCGCAGGACTTCCACGGCTGCCCCACCGAGGCCGATACTCCCGAAGACGCCGAGACGACCGGCGTTTCGGACGGTGAGGACGAGCTCGACGCCGCCGGTGGCCATGGCCTGCAGCAGCCACTGCCGAGTACCTGGAACCCCTGCTCTGCCGGCTCGCTCCCGCATCACGCCGAGCGCCGACACCACGGCGTCTTCGCTCCTGAGCCCGACGGTGACGAGCCCGAGTTCGGTGCGGTGCGCCACGTCCTCGTCGCCGATCTTCAGCACGACCGGGTAGCCGAGCTCTGCCGCGGCCTTGGCCACAGCCGCAGGATCGTCGCCGAGCACGCGCATGGCGGCGACGTCGACGCCATGCGCGGCCAACCGTTGCAGTGCGGCAGCTCCGCCTTTCGCCGATGGGGATCCGGCGCCACAGTGGTCGACAACGGCTGCCTCCCCTGTGGTCGTACGCTCGGGTCCCAGCAACGCGCGGACAAGCCTTCCAAGGTCGGACGGCTTCTCGGCGACCAGGACGCCTCGCGCACGCAATTGCTCGATGTATGGACGCAGCGCATAGCCGCCGTACCACAGCACGACGAAGGGCTTACCGCTTTCGTCCATCACCGTGAGCACGTCGTCGACGCTCTGCTGGTTCCAACCCCGTGCACCCATCGGGAGTGGGACGCATAATGCCTCGACGGCAGGATCCGCGGCCACGGCAGACAAGTAGCTGCGGAAGTCGTGCGGCATCGATCCGGGCCCCACGTCGAGGGGGTTGTGCGCCGCGACGAACTGCGGAGATCGCTCCTTGACCTTCCCGAGCGTCTGCTGGGAGAGCGCCGGGAACACGACACCCGCCGACGCCAGCTGCTCGGTGGCAAGCACGGCCATTCCCCCGGAGTAGGCGACCATGCCCCAGCGCCTGGGGAAAGGTGTGCTGGTCGTCGTGGTGCGGACTGCGCCAAGGACCCACAGGTCGTCCGGGTCATCGACGACGGTGACACCGAGAGCGCGCAGGAGCCCGAGCTCGAGAGCGCCCCTGCCCGCGATCTTGCCGGTGTGGCTTGCCGCAGCCTGCTCACCGGCGTCCGTACGGCCGCCGAGATAGGCCACGAGACGCTTGCCGGCGGCGTGGAGCCTCTCGACAGCCTGGGAGAACAGCACGCCATCGCGGATGGACTCGACGTAGAGGGCCACGGTGTCGACATCGGGGTGCTCGGCGAAGAAGGCCACGAAGTCGGGGATGTCCATGTCCCGCTGGTTGCCCGTACTCACGATGTGCGAGATGCCGACGCCTGCCAGACGGGCCCGCTCGACAACGGTGCTGCCGATCGCACCGCTCTGCGCGATCACCGCGAGGCCGCCAGGGGCGATCGGCTCTCCCTCCGTCAGCACCGACGTCATGCTCATCGCCAGCCCGCTGCGTACGGTGACCAGACCGGTGCTGTTCGGCCCGACCATGGCGATGCCGTGCTCGCTCGCGAAGTCGAGGAGGGACTGTTCCAGGGCCAGGCCGTCGGGTCCCATGTCCGCGAAGCCGGCTGTCAACACGAGAGTCTGCGTTACCCCGATGTCGGCGCACTCCTGCAGGACACCCAGGACGTGCCGGGCCGGCACCGCAACCACGACCACATCGGGTACATGGCCGATGTCACGCAGCGAGGGGACGGCGCGCCGGTCGTCGACTTCGGTCGCACTGGGATGAACCACAGTGACGTCACCCTGGTAGCCATAAACCCTGAGGTGCTCGAGCACCGCGCGACCACCTGCCTTGTAGGCCTGGGCCGAGCTGGTCGACACACCGACGATGGCAACGGAGCGAGGTTCGAGGAACGTCCTGGCCACGTCAGGACGCAGCGTGTTCCGTCGTGTTGTTGTGGGAACTGCTTGGTCAACCGACATGGTCGCTGTCATGCCTTTTCTCGAGGGCGGTCAGGCCGTGGTGGGGTCGCCGGCGCGCCAGGTACGGAACGGCAGGTTCGCGAGGCTGCGTGTCTGGCCGCCGTGGGCGACCAACTCGGCCTCCGGCGGCAGGGAGAACCGCGGGATACGCGAGAAAATCTCCTCGAAGGCGATGCCCATCTCGAGCCGGGCCAGGTGACTGCCCAGGCAGCGATGGCTGCCGGCACCGAAGATCATGCTGCGCTCGGGCCTGCGGTCGAGCACGATCTCGCCGGCGTCGACGAAAATGTCCTCGTCACGGTGCGCCGAGGCCAGTGGCACGACCACACGGTCGCCGGGCTTCAACTCGGTTCCCCCGATCGTGTGTGGCTTCACCACGGTTCGGCTCATGTGGACGATCGACTCGTAGCGCAGCAGCTCCTCGACGGCGCTCGGG
>NZ_CEVIVD010000012.1:0-24922 GCF_982290655.1 Protofrankia sp. CiP1_Cm_nod3 | reverse complement strand
CCGAGCGCCGTCGTCACCGTGTCGAGGCCAGCCAGCACGAGCACGTAGGCGAAGTTGAGGATCTCTCGGTACTCCAGGGTTCGGCCGCCGGGCATCTGGGCCTTGACGAGGACCGAGATGATGTCGTCGCCTGGCTTCTCGATGCGCTCGTCCAGCAGCCCTTTCAGGAAGTCGTGCAGGGCCTTCCCGGCGTCGATGCGCGCTTTGGTCTGCGCGTCCGTGTCCCCGTGCTGCACCCCTGCCGTCGTGGTGTGCAGAATAGTTCCCGCCCAGTCGCAGAGCTGGTCACGCTGCTCGACGGAGAAGTCGAGGCCCACCTGCCGCAGGAACACCGCGCTGGGCAGCGGCTTGGCGAACTCCTCCATGAAGTCGAACTCGCGCTTGGCAACCATGCCATCGACGAGTTCACGGGCGAACTGCCTGACCGCAGGCGCCACGTCGGCGACGGCATGGGGGCGGAACAGGGGGTCCACCACCATCCGATAACGACGGTGGTCCGGCGCATCCACTTCCAGCGGAATGAGCGCGCGGCTGTGCCCGGGCGTCGGCGGTGTGTCCGCTGGCCACGACGAGAAGGTGGCCGCGTCGTGGAGGACCTCTGAGATGTCCTCGAACTTCGAGAGAATATAGAAGCCGCCGTAGTTCTCCGTGTGTGCGACCGGGCACTTCTCACGCAGCACCGCGTAGCTGGGGTGTGGGTCAAGCGCGAAGGCGGGGTCGTAGTGGTCGTAGTCGTGGCCGAGCACCGCCTGGGCGGTGCACCGACTGGTCTCCTGCACCTGCTCGCTCATGCCGGCACGCCCCCTGTCATCAGCTCTGTCCTCGCGGCCGCCGGCCCGTCGAGCAGTCCCGCGACCGCGGCCGTGTCCTTGTAGAAGACGTCCACCCTGCGAATCAGCCCGTCCCTCACGTCGTACAGGTCCACGACATCGAGAGGGATCACGCGCCCCGTACTCCGCGCGGCGATGGTCCCACTGACCCGGACGAGCACACGATCTCCCGCCGCGCTCACCTGCGGAGCGTCGAGGCGTACCCGGTAGTCGCGCCCGACTGCGCGCAGCACCCCCACGAGCCCGTCCCTACCCTCCCAGTCACCGCCAAAGGGCAGACTCGACGCCTCGGAGAAGACCAGGTCGTCGGCCACGAGCGACAGGCAGGTCTCGATGTCCCCCACCGCCAGGCAGCTTGTGAAACGAGCGACGATCTCAACATCGTCCGCGCCGGCTTCCATCATCACGCTCCTCCAGACCGCGCTCCTCGGGGCGCCTTCGCTGGCCGTTGCGGAATATATGGCAAGGCCGTATGTTTCAGGAACACTTTCTACTATGAATTCGATTAGACGTCAACGCATCGCCGGAGGTCATCATGGAGGCCCGCACCCATGCCTCACGCGTTCGGCTGACCGCCCTTGCGCTCCCGCCTGCCGCTGGCACAAGCTCCGATGACGGTGACAGGCACCTGGCTCCGGCGTCCTGGTGCGGGACCAAGAGCGGCTATAGCACAGCAGAGCCCCATTAGATCCCCGCACGCAGCAAGGCCTGGTTCACCGGTCAGGACCGCAGCTTCTACGTCGTCCGGCTCGCAGGAGTCGCTCTCAGCGCCATCAGGGAGACGCTATGATCAATTTTACCGCCGAGCAGGAGGAGCTTGCTCAGCTCGTGCGGCGCTTCGTCGCCGAGCGCGCGCCGCTGTCGCACCTCCGGCAGTTCCTCGACGACGGCGGCCACGACACGACGATCTGGCAGCAGATGTCCAAGGAGCTCGGACTCCCCGCGCTCGCCGTCCCCGAGGAGCACGGCGGTATGGGGTATGGGCCCGTCGAGCTCGCGGTGGTGCTGGAGCAGCTGGGCGCCGGTCTCTACAACGGCCCGTTCTTCTCGAGCGTCTGCCTCGCCACCAGCGCCCTCCTGCTGGCCATGACGCGGGACGAGTTGGATGACATCCTCCCCCAGCTGGCTAGTGGTGAGCAGACGGCAGCCCTTGCGCACGCTGAGCCGGATGGGAACTGGGACGGCGCCACAGCAACGACCACGTGGCGTCCCGACGGTGAACGCGCCCGGGTGAGCGGCACCAAGACGCTGGTCGTCGACGGCGCGACCGCGGATCTGATCGTGGTGACCGCAGCACGGCCCGATGACCCGTCTGCCCTGTCGCTGTTCGTCATCAGCGCTGACGACGACGAGGTCCAGCGTCGCAGGCTGCCTACTCTCGACGCGACACGCGCCCTGGCCGCCATCGAGTTGAAGGACGCCCCTGGGCGCCTGGTCGGCGAGGAGGACAAGGCCGGACCGGTGCTGCGCCGTGCGTTGCAACAGGCTGCCGTCCTGCTCGCCGCGGAACAGCTTGGCGGTGCGCAACGGTGCCTCGACATGGCCGTCGCGTACGCTGGGACGCGAGAGCAGTTCGGGCGCGCCATCGGGAGCTTCCAGGCGGTGAAGCACCGGCTCGCGGACACCCTCCTCGATGTCGAGACCGCCCGCTCCGCGGTGCTCCTGGCACTCACCTCATGGGTGGCCGGCGAGGATCTCGGTGAAGTCTCGAGCCTGGCTCGAGCGCACTGCTCTGAGGTTTTCGCCCGTGCCGCGTCGACCAACGTGCAGGTACACGGAGGCATCGGCTTCACCTGGGAGCACGACGCGCACCTGTTCCTCAAGCGCGCCAAGGGGTCCGAAGCCCTTCTCGGAAGCCCGTCCGCACACCGCGAACTGCTCGCGGCGGCCCTCGGGCTGGGCGCCTAGGAACGCCGGTCAAGTAGTACGGGACCCGTCCGCAACTACCCGCACGAGCCATGATCCAAACGACTTTGTCGGTGTGCACGCTTGTCGGTCAAATTGGCGTACACATCGACAAGGTCGCGCCGATCTTCTCGATGGCCGGCACTCATCGACGCATGTCACCGTTCGCCAAGCCACGTATGGTTACGTGACCGGCGCTCCAGTTGTTCTGTCCCGTGAGGCTGGGGATACGGCTGACGGACGGATGACCTCCGAACGCGGTGTGGCAGCGCTGGTGATTGTAGGTGTGCAGCCAGCCGGGCAGCGCAGCACGGCGTTCGGTCTCGCTGGTGTGGACGCGGGCGTAGGCCCATTCCTCGAGCAGGATCCGGTTGAACCGTTCCACGGTGGGATCAGCGGGGCAGGGCGACGCCCGCCGCCTGGCGATCCCACGTCGCCTCCGTGTTCGGTCTGTCACGCAGCTCGAACTTCCGCACCCGCAGTGTCTGGGTCTTCGGCAGCTCGGCAACCACTTCGACGAACCTCGGGATCATGAACCGCGGCAGCCGCGGAACAAGGAAGCCAATCAAGTCAGCTGGATCGACGACGCGGCCTTCGACGGGGACGACGAAGACCTTGACCTCGTGCTCGCCGAACTCCGCCGGCACGCCGACGCACGCGACCTCAAGGACATCCGGGTGCGCCATCACCTCGGCCTCCACCTGGAAGCTGGAGATGTTCTCGCCCCGCCGCCGCAGGGTGTCGCGCATGCGGTCGACGTAGAAGTAGTTGCCTTCCTGATCGCATCGGAACGCATCGCCGGTGTGGAACCAGCCGTTGCGCCAAGCCGCCACCGTGGCCTCGGGCCTCCGGAAGTAACCGACGTTCATCTCCCATGGCCGGTCCGTGCGGACCACCAGTTCGCCTATCTCACCGATGGCCACCGGCAGATCATGTTCATCGACGATACGCAGCTCAACGCCGGGCCGTGGCCGCCCGACACTGCCCGGCACGATCTCGGCCCCGGGCAGCACCAGCAGCGGTGAACTGATCTCTGTCTGACCGTAGACGGAGCACAGCTGTGCCACACCGAACCGTGCGCGGAACGCGACGGGGTCGGCGACCATCGGGGCCAGTACGGCTACCCGCAGCCGGTGCGCTCGCTCGGCCGCGCTCGGTTCCCGAGACAGCAGGAACGCCGCCATGGTGCCGACGAGCAACGCATGGGTGGCCTCGGTCTCCGCGACGACATCCCAGTAGCGGGAACCGGCGAACTGCTCCCGCACCGCCATACTCGCCCCTGCGGAAAGGCAGACCAGCGCGGTCATCTGTCCGCTCACGTGGAACAGCGGAGTGTCGACCAGCCAGCGATCGGTGGCGCTCAGACCACCGGCCTCACCCATGGCGTTGACCCCGCCCATGTACGTGGCGAGATACGGGGTCAGGACGCCTTTGGCCGGACCGGTCGTGCCGGAGGTGAAGTTCACGGCGTGCACGTCCCAGGGTTCGAGGGGCGGGTCGAGCACGGGTTCCGTGACGGTCCCGGCGCGCAGCTCAGCAGGGGACACCGGGACGATGTCGAGCCCGAGCCCGGCCAGCCGCTCACCGAGGACACCGTCGGTGACGATCACCGAAGCGCCCGACTCGGCACAGACATGCCGGAGACTCTCCCCGCGGTAGGCGACGTTCACGGTCACCATCACCGCGCCCAAGGCGCTGGTCCCCCACCAGGCGCGCAGCCAGTCGAGCCCGTTCGGCAGAAAGAGCAGAACGTGATCACCGCGGCCGACTCCACGTGCCGCCAGTGCCGTCGCCGACCGATAGGCTTCGTCAAGAGCCTGCGCCCAGGTCCATCGCTCGCCATCAGGGCCGAGCACGCAGAGCGCATCGGGCCGTTCGGCAGCGTGTCGTTCCAGAACAGCTCGGGTTACCACGCGGTCGCGGGCGGGAAGCGTCTGTTCTGCCGACGCTGCTGGGTGCAACGACGCCGTCATGCCGTCTGACCGCGCCGTCTGTTCATCGACACCACCCCTCATGCCGGACGGCGCCAGAACGCGGCCAACTGGACGGCGGCAGCGCCCAGCCCGATCCCCGCGGTCAACAGCCCGCGACGCACGCTCGGGTGGTCGTCAGCATGCTTGAACAGACGGTCCACACTGAACCGGCCCGGGCCGAGTGTGCTCAGGGCCACGGCGGCGGCGGCCAGGTTGAGCACGTACTCATAGCCCTCCGCGGTAATAAAGAAGCCGTTGCGGACGTGCACGGAACGGGCGGCCACCCCCATGGTCCCAACAACCGCCGAGGCGGCCAGGGGTGTGCCGGCCCCCACCAGCAGTGCGCCGCCGGCGCCAACCTCCACCACGGCGGACAGCCGTGCCTGCAGCTCCGGCTCGCGGAACCCGATCATCTGGAACCAGTCCGCGGTTCCCTGGATCGTCCTGCCATGCTTGACTCCGTGCGCGATCATTGTCGTGCCGACTGCCGCACGCAGGATCAAGCTCGTCATCCCTGTACCCACCGATGTGCCTCTTTCGAAGGCCGGACGGCCATTCACTGGATCGGAAACGGCCTGTGCACCTTGATGACTTCGGTGGAACCTGGATCCCACGGGATCTCGTAACGAACGAGATCATCCTCCGTCAAGGACTCACGAATAGCCTGCTGCGCCTTCCATGGCAGGGTATGCATCATTTTCATGACCCGGTCCTTGCGCCGCTGAACGGCGCGCCGCTCGGGTAGGCCGGCACTTGGTTCGTACTGCGGGTCGACGAACGTGATGTCGTCCCGTGCCGCGGCTCCCTGCTCGCGCAGCTGCGCCATCTCAGCTTGCATCTGCGCCGAGTCCTTCTCCTCCGACATTCCGATGGGCCCGGCTCGGCGGCCCTGCAGGAACTGTTGGACCACGGGTTCCTCCGAAGTCAGCAACACCTCGCGGGGACCAAACATTACGAGGTTACGGCGGAACAGCATCCCGATGTTGTCCGGCAGCTGCCGCGCCGTACCCAGGTGATGCGTGACGATCAGGAACGTCGAATCCATCTGAGCGTTCAGGTCGACGATGAGCTGGTTGAGATAGGCCGTACGAACCGGGTCGAGTCCCGAGTCCGGCTCGTCGACGAGCACGATCTCCGGATCGAGCACGAGCGCTCTGGCCAGACCGGCGCGCTTGCGCATACCGCCGGAGATCTCTCCGGGGAGCTTGTTCTCCGCGCCTGTGAGCCCGACCAGATCGAGTTTCTCCATGACAATCCTACGGATTTCTGTCTCGGACTTACGAGTATGCTCCCGCAGCGGAAACGCGGTGTTGTCGTAGACGTCCATGGAACCGAACAGCGCACCGTCCTGGAACAGCACACCGAAAAGCTTACGCAGCTCATAAAGCCGATTCTCGGAGCATCGGATCAAGTCGGTGCCATGGATGATTATACTACCTTTTTCGGGCTTCAATAGACCAATGATAGACTTGAGTAACACCGATTTTCCAGTGCCCGACGGCCCGAGCAGCACGCTGATCTCGCCCGGGGGCAGGGTCAGCGTGACGTCACTCCAGATGTTCGCCTTGCCGAACGACTTGCTTAGATTCCTGATCTCGACTTCAACACCGGTCATCGATCCCCCTATACGTGGCACTACACAGTGAGCGTCGGCGTTCACACCGGGGTGAGCTCGGCGACCAGCCACTGCCCACTGACCCGCTGGAGGGCCATCCGGACCCGGCTACCGTTGAGTACGGGATTCTTGCTCGCCACCGATTGCGTAGTCTGGTTGAGGAAGAGCAGCATGGTCACCTTGTCGGGACTGTCAGCGGAGATGACCGAGGACGCCGCGACGCTCGTCTGGGTCGTCACCTGTTGCTTGACCGCTGCTGGCATGACGGTGTCCCGCATGAGCGCGGAGTACTCGTCCCTGAAGTGCCCGGTCAGCAGATCGTCACGTTTTCCAAGATCGGACACTGAAGAACGGTAATCGTAGGACAGCAGGGTCACAGCCATCTTCTCGCCGGCCGTCCTACCATCCGCCCTGGCCTGCTCGACCGTGTTGTGCCGATCGGTCGCCAGCACCAGGATGCCCAGCCCAACGGCGAGTACGACCGTGAGCGACCCGAGCCCGATGAGAACCGTTCGCGGATACCGATGCGCGGTTCGCCAGATTGCCCGGGGGTCTCCAATCGCCACCATTTTCCGTAAGGCTTTCCGTAAGGCCCTCACGGCACGAAATCCACTCGTGAGACCAGCCAGGATCCGTCGCCGTGATGTTCCATCTGTAGCGCCATTCGGTAGGTTCTGACCTCGCCGTTCGGCACCGCCGTGTTCCGCACGGTGGACTGCACGGCCAGAATAATGTGTGCGATGCTCGCGTTGATGTCCTGTACGCCGGCCTCGGTAACCTGGCCGGTCGTGACGACCTGGTTCTGTTTGACGATATCGACGTAGGAATCGAGGTTCTGGGTGAACAGATTGCGGAAGTCACCGGTCGCGCTCGAGACGAGCCTGTTGACGTCCGCGTCCGCGGTGCCAAAGTTGATCGAGGTCAGGTTCAGCGCCACCTGACGAGCGGCGGCCACGGCATCGGCGCGACGGGCATCGACGGCGTGGCCGTTCTGCCAGCGCAGACTGAACACAACCGTGGTGGCCACAAGTACGACAACAAGCACCGACAACGCCACCAACGCTATCCGGAACGCCCGCCCCCGCCTGAGCGGACGCGATCCTTTGGCCGCGGATGCCGGCGTCACCGAGACCGGATCATCGCTGACCGGACCGTCCGGATTCGGGAGCTCGCCGCCACCCTCATTGTCCACGAATGCCTCGTCCGGCTGTTCTTCGGCGAGTGTCCGGACCTCGTCTCCGGTCTTCGCGTCCCTGGTCGTGGACCTGGGATTGCTTTCCCTCGTATCTTCGGCGGGTTCCTCGGCACCGTGTTTCGGCAGGGCCGCCGGCGCGTCGTGGGTCAACAACGTCACCGCTCGGCCGGAGCGATCAGTAGTCCTTGCCATGTCAACTCCCTCTGCTGAGGCGGTGGTGATCCGACGACCCCGAGCACCGTGAGGGGACCCTCGAGGACAGTGATCCCGCCGAGACCGGTCTCGCCGGGAACGAACACGCCTTTCCCTGTAATCGGCTTTTCGCCATCGCCCCGGCACCCCTGGATCGTCCCTGCTCGCCGTCCTGGTGGAGAACCCGGCTCGAAGCACTGCAGGTTGCGCGCTCCCCGCGTCACTCGCGGGTCGTTCTGGGGCAGCTTGCAGTACGAGTTCGCAGGCAGCTCTTCATCGCTGATGATGCTCGACGGACGCGGACCGCCCGGCTGGCCCTCCGGTACCCATCCGTCCATGCACACCGGTGGGTTGACGTTGGTCTCGAGGTTGAACTTGAAGACCCCGGGCGAGAGGTACTCGGGGGCCGTCGTGAGGTTCTCGACTGTCAGCAGCGGATACACGACGAGGATCTGCTCGATGGGAGCGTGGTAGGCCTTCGCCAGCTTGGCCAGCACGTCGCTGCTGCTGAGCAGGGTTGGCGTGGTCAGGCTCAGCTGCTGGAGAAGGTCGCCTGCCCGTCCAGCCGCTGGGGGCACATTCGCCAGCATCGCCCGGATCTGCGGGTCGTCCTTCGCGAGCGTGCCGGTGAATGACGACAGGTCATCCGCCCATTGCCGGATGGACGGATCGCTCTGCCGGATGGCGTCCAGCAGAGCCGGGGCGTTCTGGATCAGCTGCCGGGTCGGCTCGTAATTGGTGTCCGCGGCGTCCAGCAGTGCCCTGGTGTTGTCGGCCAGCCGCCCGAGATCCGGACCAAGTCCGTCGAAGGCCGCGGCGGCCTCGTCGAGCACGGTGGTGAGACTGTGTGGGTTCAGCGACGTGACGAGGTCGTCCACGCTGTCGAGCACGGACGCGATCGGGGGCGGAGTGCTGGTCTGCCGCATGTCGATCCGATCTCCGTGCCGGATCGGAGGGCCGGGGTTCGCGGTCGGGACGAAGTCGACATACTGCTCGCCGATCGCCGAGACGCTGTGCACCTCGGCCCGGCTGTCGCGCGGCGGGGCCTTGTCCTTGTCGATGGACAGCGTTGCTCGGACTCCCGTCGGGACGAGGTCGATCTTCTTGACCTTGCCGACGGTATAGCCGCGGTAAGTAACGTTCGCGTTGGGGTAGAGGCCCCCGGTCGACGGGAAGTCGGCCGTCACCTGGATCTGGCCGACGCCCAGGAGCGTCGGAACCCGGAGGTACACCAATGCGATCATGAGTGTCGCGGCCAGGGTGAGAATCGCGAACGCCACAAGCTGGAAACGCACGAATCTGGTGATCATCGGCCTGTTCCCCCGCCCAGGAGCCCATTGAGGAGGTCTCCGAGACCGCTGTTCGGTTGCTGTGTCGGGGACGGCGTCGGCGAAGGCTGGGCTGGCGGCCTGGCTGGTTCCACCCCGCGTTGATCCGCTGGTACCGGCTTGGTGCCGCCTTCGAGTGCCGGCCCGGTGACGCCGGGGACGCCGTTCGGCAGGACCGGCGCCGTCAGCGGGTTCACTGCCTGACCAGCCACCCCCATCCCGGCCGCGAGCAATTTCTCTATGTTGCCCAGCTGGCCCGCGAACGGCGTGCCGGTCAGGAAGTTGCGGTCGAGTGTGCCCAGGGTGAGGTCGAGGGTCATGTAGAAGTTGGCGAAGTCGCCCTTGATGACGTCGCCGAACGTCTTGAGTGGGAACAGGGCGGTCCCGATCATGTCCAGGGAATTGGTCAGGGACTGGCCCGCGTCGGCGAGCCCTTTCAACGAAGGCCCCAGGTTGTCGATGTTCTGGGCCAGTGCGTCACCGCCCCGGCTGACCACGTCGTGTGCGGCGTCGCCGAAGTTCGACAGCGACTGCAGGGTGTTGACCAGATTGATCCGCTCCCGGTTCAGCACGTCGAGTGCGGGGGGCAGGTTGTCGAGCGCGGACTGGATCTGCCCGTTGTAGGACGCCAGATTGCCGGCCATCCGGTCGAGCCCGTCGATCGCGCGGACGATGTCGCCCTTTTGCTTGTCGAGCCCGGTGACAAACGTGTTCAGCTGGGTGAGCAGATCACGGAACTGCGGTTCCCGTCCCCCGAGCGCCCGGTTCAACTCCGTAGTGATCGTCTTGAGGTTCGCAAGCCCGCCACCGTTGAGCAGCAACGCCACCGAGGCCAGGAGGTCCTCGGTGCCGGTGTACTTCCCGGTCTGCGCGAGCCCGAGCGTCGAACCCGGCGCGAGCCTGCCGGTCTCACCCTCCGCGGGACGGTCGAGCTCGATGTACTTCGCGCCCAGCAGGCTGGCCTGACCCACCCGAGCCGTCGCGTTCGCCGGCAGCACCACGTCGGGGTTGAGCCTGATCGTGACGAGGGCGTGCCATCCGTCGAGCTGGATGGACTTGATCGTCCCTACGTTGATGTCGTTCAGCCGGACCGGGTTGTTGGGCACCAGATCACCGACATCGGCCATCTCGAGCTTCACCTCGTAGGAGCCCGGCCGCGAGCCTTCCGAACCGGGCAGGGTGAAGTCGTTGAGCCCCTGATAATTACAGCCAGTAAGCACGAGGCCCACGGCCATGGCAAGGATGGGCCAGCACAGCAGCCGCCTCATCATCTGCCTCCAGACGGCGGGACGAGCAGACCACCCAGGCCGGGTAGGCCCAGGCCGGGCAACAGCCCCTGGTTGTTCGCGGTGGCGTTCGGCGGTGGGTCGACGCCCGGCCGTTCGGTGGGGCCACCGCCGCCGGGCACTACGAGCGGGTTGACGCCGATGGGCGGCTGCTGGACGCGCAGGACCTGCAGCAGCGGGGCCAGGTAGTTGGCACAGGCCGCCGCGGCGTCGCCCGGGTTCTGGGTGAGGTTGACCGCGTAGGCCGAGCACACCAGGTCGGCGGGGTTGTTGAGGTTGTCCACGGCGAGAGCGCCGGTGTAGGCACCGCTACGTGGCGAGAAGATCTGCCAGAGGTTGGTCAACGTGTTCGGCCCGACGTGCAGCACCTGGGCGATGTCATCACGCATGCCGGCCAGGCTCCGGGTCAGCTGACCCAGCTGATCGACCGAGGTCTCCAGGGGTTGGGCGTTCTCCGCGAGGAACTGGTCCACCTGTACCGCGGCGTCGTTGACTCCGGTGATCGCCTGAGTGAACGCGTTCCTGTTCTCGTCCAGCACCTCGGACACCGAGCCCAACTGGTTGTTGAACTCGACGATCTGCTGATCGACCGCGCCGAGGGCCGTGACGAAGGTTTGCAGGTTCCGCACGGTCGCGAACAGATCGTCGCTGCCGGAGGCCAGAGTTTGCGCCGCCGCCGAAGCTTCCCTGATCATTGCGTTGAACTTCGCGCCCTGGCCGTCCTGCGCATTCCTGGCCATTGTGTCGAGGAATCGGCCCAGCACGCCCTGACTGCCGTCAGGAGCAGGCCCGAAGGCCGCCGAGACCTTCTCCAGCTCGGACTTGAGGTCGTCGAACTCCAGCGGTGACGCGGTCCGCTCCAGGGGAATGGTGCCCCTGTCGGGGAACGTAGGCCCGCCGTTATAGGCCGGGGTCAGCTGCAGGAAGCGGGTCGCGACCAGTGTTGGTGAGACGATCGCGGCCTGCACATCCGCCGGGAGCTTGTACTTGCTGTCGTAGCTGAAATCCACTCGGACCCGGCCAGGCTCGGGACTGATCGCAGTGATCTCACCGACGTCGACACCGAGGATCCGTACCCGGTCTTTCGGGTAGATGTTCTTCACGCTCGCGAAGTAGGCGGTACCGGATCTGTGCCCGTTAAGGACGAAAAAGGAGAAGGCGCCGGCGGCGATGGCGAGCACCGCCAGGAGGGAAACGATCCTACGCCTACCCTGGGTGGCGCCCATGAAGCGTCGCATGATCAGTTCACTCCTTGACCAATGACCTGGCCGAGCGGTGGAACAGGCAGGGATGGCGCCGGCTGCTGCGGGAACGGCGACGGAACGGCCAGCCCCGGAATGAACTGTGCCGTCGGGAAGACTCCCAGTCCGCCCACATCGGCGACACCGGTGAAGAACGGTCCCGAGGCGATGCCTTCGCCGAGACCCGTGATGAAGGTCGAGACCCGCTGGATCGCGGAGATGATGTTACCCTCGTTGCTCCGCAGAATCCCGATGGTGTGGTTGAGCTTGTCGAGTGCTGGCTTCAGCTTGTCGCGCTGCTCGCCGGTGAAACCCACGATTTCGTTGGTGAGCTGGACAGTCCGGTTGAGCAGTTGCTGGATGGTGTTCCGCCGGGCGTTGAGCTCGGCCAGCAGGAGATTACCGTCCTGTACGAGCGATGTGAGCTGCTTTGACGTGCCCGCCAGTACTCCGGTGACCTGCTGCGCGTGCTGGAGCAGCTCCCGCAGCGCCTGGTCTCGGGAGGCCACCGTATGAGACAGACGCGTGATCCCCTCCATGGCCGGGCCGATGTCGCCGGAGGTCTGCGCGAAGGCCTGGCTGAGCGTGTCGAGCGCCTGACCGGCGTCATCGACATTGATCTCGCCTGTATGCCGGGTCAGATCCTCGAGGCCCTGCGTGAGGCTGTATGGCGCCTGTGTACGCGAGGACGGGATCGCATCGCCCGGAGACATCTTCCGG
This sequence comes from Protofrankia sp. CiP1_Cm_nod3, assembly GCF_982290655.1. Classification (NCBI taxonomy): domain Bacteria; kingdom Bacillati; phylum Actinomycetota; class Actinomycetes; order Frankiales; family Frankiaceae; genus Protofrankia; species Protofrankia sp. CiP1_Cm_nod3. Next base: position 12,637 of record NZ_CEVIVD010000012.1, on the reverse strand, counting down.
GTGCCGGTGGAGACAATCCCGAGTCGCCGCTCGCCGAGCAGGGTCTCGGTCTTGATCTGGGCGGTCGACTGGTCACGCAGTATCACGCCTTTCGCGGTGAACGTGACCTTGACCTGATTGCCCTTCAGTCCGACATCGGTGACCTTGCCGATCTTCGTGCCCGCCATCGTCACCGTGTCGCCGGCGCGGAGGCCGCCGGCCTCGGTGAACATCGCCGAGTAGCTGTCGCCGGCGATGATCGGCAACGCTGCCAACTGGAACGACCCGTACAGCAGACCAACCAGCGCCGCGATGCCGACCACCGCGATCGTTACCGGGTTGCGCTCCCGAAATTTGATCATCATCGCGCACCACCGCTCAACTTCTGCTTCTGTTCACGCTGTGCCGGGGTTTCCAGTGGAGCGGTCCCGAACTTGCAGCGGTCCGCGTTGGGGGCCGGACCGATGTAGGGGGTGTAGAACGGTTGGCCGTTGGGGCCGGTCAGTTTCAGTCGCAGCGAACACACGTAGAGGCCGTAGGTGCTGCCTCGCGCGCCGAGTCGGCCGATGCGCAGGTAGGCGCCGGGCAGCATGCTCAGGGCCGCGTTGATGTCGGCTTCGCCTGCGTTCGCCTGCGATGCGGCTCGGTCGAGCTGGGTGACGGTGTCGCGCAGCGGCCCGCGGACCTTCGTCAGCAGATCGCTGAGGGAGGTCACGAGCTGGTTCGAGCCGGCGAGCGAGTCGCCGAGCCGGCCGCGATCGTTCGCCAGGCCGCTGACCAGCGTCTGGAGCCGGTCGATAGTGACCTTCAACTGCGGCCCGTGCTGGTCGAGCGTGCCGAGCAGGATGTTGAGGTTGTCCACCAACTGCCCGATCACCACGTCACGGTCCGCGAGAGTGTTCGTCAGCGACGCCGCTCGCTTCAGCAATGAGTCGATCGTCCCGCCCTGCCCCTGGAACACCGACACGATCTCGGTGGACAGGCTGTTGATCTGGTCGGGAGCAAGGCCTTCGAACAGTGGGTTGAATCCGGCCAGCAGCACATCGAGGTCCAGTGCGGGAGCGGTCTGCCCGATCGGGATCATGCCATTCTTGGCTAGTGGCGCGGATGGCCCGTCCCCCTCCTGGATCTCGAGAAACCGGTCACCGGTGAGGTTGAGGTAGCGGATTGCCAGACGCGCGTTCCGCGGGATCTGCCGACTGGCGTCGACATCGAAGGCCACGACCGAGCGTGCGCTGTCCTGGACCTTGACGTCGTGCACCGTGCCGACCCTCACCCCGGCGATGCGGACCGTCTGGCCGGGCCGGAGGCCGGAGGAGTCGCTGAAGACTCCGGAGTAGCGGCGGGTGTCGTCGAGTCCGAAGCGCTGGCCGAGCTCAATCGAGATGAACCCGAGGACCAACAGGGTCACGACGAGGAAGATCGCACTCTTGATCAGAGGCCCGGTAATGGCCAGCGCGGATTTGCCCCCTGTCACCGCGCACCTCCCTGCAGCCGTGCCTTCTCCTGGTCCGTCAATGGCACGCCCGCCAACGGACCGAACAACTGCACGACCAGCGGCGGATCTCCCATACGCAGCCGGTTGTCACCGGGATACGGGTTCGCCTCACCACCCTTGTCGAAGTCCTTTGTGGCCTCCGCCGGCACCACGCGCCCGTCGTAATTGGGCAACCCATAGCACTGCGGGCCGATGTCGGCGGACATGTTCGGGAGGTTCCGCGGGTTCTTGTACGTGACGTCTCCCGGCTCGATGGCGACGAGACCGGTGATGCCGGGCACCTTCCCCTGCGTGGCAATCATCTGCTTGTCCGCCTTGTCGATGCCCTGTAGCAGGCAGGCGAACTCCGGCGAGTACCGCTTCAACAAAGCCGTCGTGGGTAACGCGTTCTGTACGACACTCACCAGAGCATCAGCGTTCTGCCCGAAGAAGACACCGCCCTGGTTTCCGGTCTTGCTCACCTGGAACAGGAAGGAGTCGAGCTGAGCCTGCTGCTCGACCAGCGTCCGGCTCGTCACCGTTACGCTCTCGAGGATGTGTGACAGGTCCGGGGCGATGTCGGCATAGAGGTTGGCGACATCAGCCGTCCTGGAAAAGTCATTCTGCAGCTGCGGCAAGTTCTCGTTGAACTTGTTCAGATAGGCGGCGAGGTCGGCGCCGGTCTGCCCGAGCTCGTCACCGCGCCCCTGCAGCGCGCCGGCCAGGTTCCCCAACACCGCGCTGACCTTCGCCGGCGAGGCGGTGTCCAGGATGCGCTGGAGATGATCGAACAGTGTGTTGACCTCGACGGCCACCCGGTCCCCGCCGACCTGGTCACCAGCCTGGAGGGTGCGCGTGGTGGGATGCTCGGGATAGGTCAGCTCGACCGACTTCGCACCGAACGCCGTGAGCTGGTTGAGCTGGACTCCAACGTTAGCCGGGATGTCCTTCATCTTGTCGGGATCCATCTTGAGCGTGATCAGCACACTTCGGCCGTCCTCGGTGCGTGTCATCGACCCGACACGGCCCACGTCGACACCGCGCAGCTGCACCCGATTACCTCGATACATCTGCAGTCCGGTGCGGTCGGCGCGCAGCGTGACATCCACAGTGCTGATGAATGCTTGCCGGTATGCGGCGATGCACAGCGCACCAAAGCCGCTCACGACCGCGATGAGTATCAACGCATAAAGCCGTAGCCGCACCCGACCGAACATCGATGTCTGCACAGCGCTACCCCGAGATCCGAAACGCGTCGGAGTTCGCGTACAACGCCATCGCGATGCACAGCTCAATCGTCATGACCGCGATGAGCGAGGTCCGCACCGCGCGCCCGACCGCCTGGCCGACACCAGCCGGGCCGCCGGAGGCAGTGTAGCCATAGTAGGTGTGGATCAGAATGATGACTATCGCTATACCCACGGCCTGCGCGAACGCGAACATGACATCCTGCCACTGCATAAACGTGTTCATATAGTGGTTGAAGGTACCCTCGGAAAGCCCGAAGAAGTTGACCTGGGTCACCTTCCAACCGATCCATCCACCGACCATGGCCATCGCGAAAATCGGAATGATAGTGATCATTCCGGCGACCAGTCGAGTCGTGACCAGATAGGGCAGCGAACGCACAGCCATCACTTCGAGAGCGTCGATCTCCTCGGCGACTCGCATTGCACCGAGCTGCGCCGTGAAGCCACTGCCAACCGTCGCGGCAAGCGCGGCACCGGCAACGATCGGTGTCAGCAGCCGCGGGGTGATGATGGCAGAGGCGAATCCACCGAGCGCCTCGAGCTGGAGGTTCTTCAACGCATCGAAGGTCTGTACCCCGCCGGTGACACCGGCGAACAGTGTGATGAAAAGTGTTATGATCGACGAACCACCGATCACCGCGAGGGCGCCAGTGCTCATCCCCACCTCGGCAATCAGTCTGACCTGCTCAGTTTTGTAATCCTTGACCGCCTTTGGCGTCCAGGCCAGTGCCTGGCCGTAGAATGAGGCTTGGCGGCCCAGGTCGTCCAGCAGCCGCAATGGCGCACCAAAGACGTGGACCAGACCACGCCGAAATCCTCCAGCCATCAGTGGTTCCCTCCAACGATCCCCAATGAGTACGGCACCTGGGTCAACAGGATGTTGAGCGGGAACAGCGCCAGGAAGGTGTAGACCACAGTCTCGTTCACCGCGTTGCCCACACCGCGTGGGCCGCCGGCACAGGTCATGCCGCGATAGCAGCCGACGAGAGCACCGACCACACCGAAGGCGACAGCCCGGAGCTCACCGTGCACCAGGTCCGCGAACCCGACCAGAAGCTTCATCGAGTCCACGTACTGCCCTGGACTGGCTTCCTGGAGGAAGACCGCGAAAAAGAACCCACCAGTCAGGCCGATCAGGATCATCACGCCGTTGAGCAGAAACGCGCACAGGGCGGTCGCGAGCATCCGGGGCACGACCAGCCGCTGTATGGGATCGATGCCCAGGACCATCATCGCGTCAAGTTCTTCACGGATCCGGCGAGCGCCTATGTCCGCGCAGATGGCCGTCGAACTGGCTCCGGCGATGATGAACGTCGTCGCAACCGGGCCGATCTGGGTGATCGTGGCGAGGCCCGATCCGGAACCGCTCAGGTCGATCGCGCCAAGCTCCGACAGGATCAGGTTGAACTGGAAGGTGACCAGCGCGACGAACGGGATACCCAGCAGAATGGCCGGACCGAGTGAGACACTGGCGACGAACCAGGTCTGCTGGATGAACTCGCGCCATTGGAACGGCCGCCGGAAAACGGCGACGAACGTGTCGAGCGTGAACGCGAAGAAGTTGCCGATCGGTGTGGCGATTCTGGTAAGCGAGATCATAGCCATAAAGGGCACACCGCCTGGGGCGCAACGCCGGCACAAAAACGATCACCAGCCGGAACGCGCCTGCCGGAAGCCGAAGCGGCCGGCAGCGCGCACCGACGGCCCGTGGACCGGCTCAGGCAGGTCGGCACAGTTGCTCTCAGCACTGAGAATTTCCCTTCAGCTACAGCCCCGGTGGTCGCGAAGAGCGAGATCAGCGGACCGGTGGACCCTGACATCAGGCGTTGTTCGTCTTGCTGGGGATCGACCAGTCGGGATGCGAGTCGTGGATCCGCGGCTAGGGCGTCCGACAGTATGAGCACTCGGGACCAGGGAGGACATCTGCCGAGCGCCTGTACGCCTCACGGGGCTAGCCGATGATCAACAAGAATCTAATGAAATTTTGCTAGTTTCGATGCAGCATAGCGTGATTCGCGCCACTGTCAAACACCCGGACCGCTCGGTCGTGCGCACGCCCAGGCCTTCTAAATAGATCTTGAAATCATTTTCAACATCAATAGTCCCCTGGAGACAGAATATTGATTTTTTGTAGTTAATTTTATGTTCTGTAGATAAATGCTGTGTCGCAGCCCCGACACAGCGATCTGCTGACTGGCAACTACGACTGCTGGACAACACCCATCTGATGCGGATGGCGGGGCGGTTCTCTCACCGGATACGCACCTGGGCCCCAGCCACCAGGTCCCGGCCATCGACATCGCCGCACTCCCGGCCCTGCGAGACCAGGTCATCGGCCCCATCCGTGCCAGTGTCCGCAGCCCGCGGATCGACGCTGGGCCCGTGTCGACCGCAACTACGAGGCCCCGCACGCCGGCAGGCATGCTCTCGCACCCGACTTCGGCATCGTCACTCGCGTCAACACGACACAGACGACATCTTGCCAATCAGCACACCCCAAACGCCCGGGCTGATCCGCCTCGCCCTAAATCTGAGTCGAATATTATGTGGAGTACCCACCGTCGACGTTGAGCGTCTGTCCTGTCACGTACGACGAGCGGGGCGAGGCAAGGAACGCCACCACCTCTGCGACCTCGTCCGCCGCACCGAAACGGCGGAGCGCGATCGCTCGCTGGGCGGCCTTCAGCGCGCGCTCGTCGTAGTCACCCGTGCTCAGCAGGTCCTCCCAGATCCCGGCCTCGATCGTGCCGACCCCGACGCAGTTCGCGCGCACACCGTTCTTGCCCTCCTCGGCCGCGATGGCACGGGCTATCTGCTCGACGGCGCCCTTCGGCGCCGCCGAGAGCAGGTCCCGGGCAGCCCACCGACGGAGGACCGTCGTGACGAGGCAGACCACGGATCCTCTCGTTGCGCGCAGCGGCGCGATTGCAGGCCGCAGCAAGTTGAAGCAGGCCGCGGCATCGCGCAACAGCTGCTCAGCGAACAGCCCCTGGTCGATGCTCCCGACGTAACGCATGGGAATCTGTGGGCCTGCGGCGTACACGACGGTGTCCAGCCGGGCGAACGAGTCCACGAGCGCCTCGACGTCCGCTGCCTCGGTGAGGTCCACAGGGTGCGCCGTGGCGTTGCGACCCAGCGCTCGCACGGCCTTGGCCGCCGCCTCAGCCGCGTCCGCATTGCTGCGGTATGTCAATGCGACATCGAAGCCTTCACGTGCGAGGGCTTCGCAGGCAGCGGCGCCGATACCGCCGCTGCCTCCCGCGACGAGTGCCTGTGGCTGATCGCTCATCGCGCCTCCGCAGTCCATGCCTCGCGCAGCCGCGCGTACCCGCTCACGACCTCCACGCCGTCCTGGTTGGTGGTCGAGAGTGCGAGTTCAGCTTCTGGGCCATAGGGGCCCTTCGTCACTGACGTCACCGTGGCTGAGACCGTCAGGGTGTCTCCCGGCCAGACCTGGTTCTTGAAGCGGACCCCGAAGGCGCTGAGATCCGCCTCGTCAATCCAGCCGGCCACCATCTTGGCGGTCAGCCCCATCGTGAGCTGGCCGTGCACTATGACCTTGTCGTATCCGGCGACCTGTGTGGCGTAGACCTCGTCTGTGTGCAGCGGGTTGAAGTCACCGGATGCGCCGGCATACATGACGAGCTGGGTGCGCGTCAGATCGTGCACGACCACCTGGGAGTGGCTGTCGCCCTCCGTGAGCTGTTCGAGTCTCACCTTGTCACCCTTCCACCGGTCGCTCGGTGACCACCCGCACACGGATTGCTGTGACGACGAGCTCACCGCGCTGGTTGGTGAACCGGGTGATCTCCTCTTCGAAGCGAAGCGTCCCGGCGCGTGCGCTCTGCTTCTCCCAGCGCTTGCCGGGCTCCCGGTCCACCGTGAGCACGTCCCCGGGCCGGATCGGGCGGTGGTACTCATAGTGCTGCTCCGCATGAAGGCTGGTGCCGCTGCCGCTGCCGCTGCCGCTGGCCGGCGGCGGGAAGCCCGGACCGCGACCGGACCCGTGCCAGGGCACGCCAGGGCGCGGACGGTACGGCCAGTCGGGGTCGAAGTGCGCCACGCTCGCCACGAAGGTGGGTGGGGCCAGCACGCCGCCGTGCGCCTGCGCGGCAGGGGACTCCTCGTCGTACCAACGGGGGTCAAGATCCCCCAGAGCGCGGGCGAACATGAGCACCGCGCCTGCTTCGACCGGGAACGAGAAGCTCACCGGGCACCTGCCTGCCTGGGCTCGCGAGGCAGCCTCAGGACACCCTCACCGAGGATGTTGCGCTGCACCTCACTGGTCCCGGCGTAGACGGTGCCAGAGTGGGCCACGAGGAAGGCGTCCTGCCAGGGGTCGACCGGGTGGCCAGGTCCTTCTGGACGGAGTAGCGCGTCGGTTCCCGCGATATCCAGCGCCAAGGCCCCGAGTTTGAGGTGGTACTCGCTCCAGAACAGCTTCCACGTGGACAGCTGCGGACCCGGTTCCCGTCCAGCGGCAACCTCGGAGACGGTGCGCTCCCACGATGCGCGCAGCAGCCGAACCTGGGTATGTGCCCAGGCCAACTGCTGGCGCACCACCGGGTCGCGATCCCGGCCCCTGGCGCGCGCGAGTTCGACGAGCGCGGCCAGCTCTCGTTCGCGCGACTGCACCAGCATGGTCGTTGCGCGCCCTGCGGCAGCGCGCTCGAAGGCCAGCGTCGACTGCACGACCCGCCAGCCCTCACCCAGGCCCCCGATGACGTTGTCCAGCCGTGCGCGCGTCCCGTCGAAGAAGACCTCGGCAAACTCCTCCGCACCGGTCATCTGACGGATGGGGCGGGCGTCGATGCCGTTCTCCCCCGGTGTGAAGGGGACGATGACGTAGGAGAGGCCTCTGTGCTTGGGCGCGTCGGTGTTGGTCCGGCAGAGAACAAAAATCATATTTGCCGTGGCGAAACGACTGGTCCAGACCTTCTGGCCGGTGATGACGACCTCATCACCCTCGATCACGCCGCGGGTCCGGGCCGAGGCCAGGTCAGACCCTGCACCGGGCTCGGAGAAACCCTGACAGTAACGGTGCTCGCCCGACAGGATCGAAGGCAGCAGACGCCGTTTCTGGTCGTCGGTGCCGTGCAGGATGATCGACGGTCCGACCATCGACTCGCCTTGCACTCGGTCGACGCGCGGCAGGCCAGCGCGGAAGAACTCCTCGTCGAGCACCGTCATCTCCGGCGCCTCCCAGCCGCGGCCACCGTACTCCTCCGGCCAGGCCGGGCAGACCAGACGCGCCTGGAGACAGCGTTCTTCCCACTCTCGGAAGAGCGGGTGCCGCTGAGCCTGAGCGTGCTGCTCCTCACTGACAGCCCGCATCACCGAGCCCGGCAGGTCGACGCGGGCCCGCCAGTCCAGGATGTCGGAGAGACCCTGGGGCGCGTTGGCCGCAATCCAGCCGCGCAGCAGCTCACGCAGCTGCGCAGGCGGCGTACCCGGCGGTATCTGGAGATCTGCTGTGCTCATGCTGCCCCGACACTGGTTGCGAGGGCCTGTACAGTGCGCGACGGGCTCGGCCGGCCCAGTTCCTCCGCCATCCAGAGGCTGGTGCGCACGAGCGCGTGCAGGTCGACGCCAGTCTCGATGCCGAGCCCGTGCAGCTGCCAGAGCAGGTCCTCGGTGGCGAGGTTGCCCGTCGCGCTCTCGGCGTAGGGACAGCCACCCAGGCCACCCGCGGAGCTGTCGACCGTCGTGACGCCCTCCTGGAGCGCTGCCAGGACGTTGGCAAGCGCCTGTCCGTAGGTGTCGTGGAAATGCACACCGAGCTGGTCCCGTTCGATCCCCGCGGCGATGAGGGCGCGCACGAGGGCGCGCACGTGGCCGGGGGTCCCCACCCCGATCGTGTCGCCAAGGCAGAGTTCCGTACAGCCCAGCGCCACAAGGCGCGTCGCCACGTCGACGACCTGCGTCACAGGCACCTTCCCTTCCCACGGGTCGCCACAGACCATGGAGACATATGCGCGCACACCGGCTCCAGCTGCGCGTGCCTGCTCCACAACCGGCGTGAACATCTCAATCGACTCAGCGACGCTGCGGTTGAGATTGCGCCGTGAGAACGTCTCGGTGGCCGAAGCGAAGATCGCGATATCTCGCACACCTCGGTCGAGGGCCCGCTGCAGGCCCTTGGCGTTCGGCACGAGGACCACATAGCGCACCCCGTCCACCGGCTGTAGGCGGTCGATGAGGTCCTCAGCATCCGCCAGCTGTGGCACCCACTTCGGGTGCACGAAGCTCGTCGCTTCCACGGTCCGCAGGCCGGCAGCTACGAGCCGCTCGACGAACTCGGCCTTCACCACCGTGGAGATGACCTGTTTCTCGTTCTGAAGACCGTCACGCGCGCCCACCTCATAGACACGGACACGCTGCGGAAGGTTGTCGCGGGCGACAACCTGCGGCGCGATCATGACCACAGCGTGCTCCTTACAGCCCGAGAGAGCGGCCGATGATTTCCTTCATGATCTCGTTGGTACCACCGTAGATCTTCTGGACACGCGCGTCGACAAACGCTCGCGCAATGGGGTACTCGGTCATATAGCCGTAGCCACCGTGCAACTGGAGGCAGTGGTCGACGACACGGTTCTGCATATCGGAGCACCACCACTTCGCCATGGCCGCCTCCTCGGCCGTGAGCTCACCAGCGATGTGTGCCTCGAGACACCGATCGACGTAGGCCTGCGCCACACTCACCTCGGTCGCCGCTTCGGCGAGGGTGAAGCGGCTGTGCTGGAAGGAGCCGATGGGCTGCCCGAAAGCCGAGCGCTGGCGCGCGTACTCGAGTGTCCATCTGAGCGCCGCCTGTGCCGCGGCCACGCTGATCGCGGCAATGGCCAGGCGTTCCTGAGGGAGGTTCCTGCTGAGGTAGCCGAAGCCCTTTCCCTCTTGGCCAAGCAGGTTCGCGACAGGGACGCGCGCCTCGGCGAAGAACAGCTCTGCGGTGTCCTGGGCGTGCATGCCTATCTTGTCCAGGTTCTTCCCGCGCGCGAAGCCCGGGGTGTCGCGCTCCACAACCAGCAGGCTCAGGCCGCGCGCGCCAGCGGTGACATCGGTCTTCACGACGACAATGACGAGGTCGGCGTTGATGCCGTTGGTGATGAACGTCTTCGAGCCGTTGACAACGTAGTCGTCGCCGTCTCGCACGGCCGACGTGCGCACCGCGCCCAGGTCCGAGCCGGTTCCTGGCTCCGTCATGGCGATCGCTGTGATCAACTCGCCCGTGACCAGCCTCGGAAACCAGCGCTCGGCCTGTTCGTCGTTGGCCAGTTGAAGCAGGTAAGGCACAGCTGTGTCGTTGTGCAGGGAGAGCCCCAGCCCTGACGCGTTGACGCCCGCGGCCTGCACCTCCTCGTGCATGACGACGTTGTAGCGGAAGTCCGTCACCCCTCCCCCGCCGAAACGCTCAGGGACATCAAGACCGAGGAAGCCGTTCGCCCCTGCGGCCAGGAAGAGTTCGCGCGGCACGATGCCGGCGTGCTCCCACTCCAGGTGGTGAGGTACGACCTCCTTCTCGAGGAAACGCCGGAAGCTGTCGCGGAACAGATTGTGCTCCGTCTGGAAGACATTCCGCTTCATGTCGGGATACTCCTCAAACCACGCGTCGTTCGCGCAGGCGTGCGATCCGTTCGGCCGTGAGACCCAACTCGGCCAGGATCTCGTCGGTCTGCTCACCCAACGCTGGGGCATGACGGGCCACGTCGAACGGCTGCCCCGAGACCGGAGCCGGCCATCCCGTGCCCGTGTAGGGGCCCGCGACCGGGTGCGTCGTCTCGTGCACGATCTCGCGGGCACGCAGGTGCGGGTCGTCGAGCGTGTCCTGCTTGGAGTTCGCCGGGCACAGGGGGATGTCGTGTGCGCGCGCGATGTCCATCCACTCGGCGAGCGTGCGCTCCTTGAACACGGGGACAAGCTCGTCCAGCAGATCAGCCTTGCCGCCGTCGGCGAAGTCGACGGCGAACGACGTGTTCTTGACGTCGAGCAGGTCTTCCCGGCCGACGGCTCTGCAGAAGTTGTCCCAGAACTTGTGCTCGATGGCGGCGAGGAGCACGATCCGGTCATCCTTGGTCGCGTACCAGGTGTACTTGGGTCGCTTGTGCGGGTCCATGCCTACCGGCGGAGGCGGGTTGCGTCGATCCGTAATGCGTGTCGAGTTCCACGCCATCACAGCGTCCAGAGCCTGGTTGGCCAGCACCGCGTCCGCGCCCGCCGCGTCGATGCGGGCACCTTCGCCTGTCTGGTCTCGGCGCCGCAACGCCGCGATCGTCGTGAGGGCGGCGTACAGTGCGGTGGACAGCGGCCCGTCGATCGATCCGGAGAAGTACAGCCCCTCGGGGTTGAGGACTTGGTGCACCACGCCCCGCTCGTCGACCTTGTACTGCTCCTGGCCGGCCACTGCTCCCATCATGTAGCCGTGTACAGGGATCTGGCTGTACGCTCCGCGGGCCCCGAAGCCGCTTGCCTGGCAGTACACGATGTTCGGCTTGGCCGCGCGCTGCGCCTCGTAGCCGATTCCGAGAGCCTCACACGCATCGCCGGCGAAGCCATCCACAAAGACGTCCGCTGTCTTCAGCAGGCTGAAGAACAGGTCGCGCCCCTCGTCCTGCCGCAGGTCGATCGTGACGCTGCGCTTGTTGCGGTTACAGAGCAGATGGAACACGCTGTTCTGCGGCGTGATCCGATCACCAAGCTCGCGCAGGTAGTCACCGTAACCCGGGCGCTCCACCTTGATCACATCGGCCCCGAGATCCCCGAGCAGGCGACTGGTCTGGTCACCGGTCGGCAGCATCGCGCACTCGATGACGCGCACACCCTGCAGCAATTCGATCATGACTGGCCCAACCCCCGCAGGAAGCGACGCGCCTGGATTCCGGGGAACCACTCGATCGCCTCGCCGTACTGCTTGCTCCCGTCGTCGAGCGTCCACTCGCAGAGCGACCAGTACTGCAGGTAGCGGGCCCAGGGCACCCACTTGAGGACGTTCTTACACTCGCCCTCCGCGCGGATGGTGCGCCCCATGCCGTCGGTGCCCTCGATGGCCAGCTTCCACGGCACTCCGTCGGGGCGCCGTTCGAGGACCTGCCGGGTGCCGGAGACGACATGGCTGACCTTGTCGTCCTTCTGGATCCATCCGGTGATCGCCGGCTCGATCGTGCCTATGATCGGGTCCGTCGCCAGCGGCTCGGTGCCTATGTTGTACATCTGGAAAGCGAAGCCCTTCCCGTCGTTGAACCACGGAAAGTCACCACGCGGGTTGTCCTTGTAAAGGCGGGGCCCCCAGCTGTGGTCGCGGTTGGATCCACAGTCGACGTCGATCTCCTCGCCGTTGATCCATACCTTCCCGCTGACCCGGCCGCCCTGCTCATAGTGGTGCGGCCCCCACTCCTGCGAGCCGTCCGGGAAGCCCGCGTTGGCCACGTCCATGGTAGCGTCGAAGCGCAGGTCGAACTGGCAGCCGTCGCGGTCGTACTGCATCAGGAAGGTCTTCTGGGGCTCGACGCACTTCAGCGTGAGCCCGTTCGGCGTGCTGTAGTCGAACATCTCCGTCCCGTCCTTGCGGATGTCGAGCGGCGCAAACTCCAACCAGTCGTGGTAGAGGCAGTCGTACATCTGTTCGCCCGACGGGTCCCAGAGGGCCGCACCCGTCATGGAGAAGTTCATGTTCGGCCGGTGGTTCATGTAGACGAAGCCCGAGAGGTTCCGCTCCGCGACATAGAACGGGAACCAGGCGCTCTCGTTCCAGAAGGGGCTGTCCGTCATCGAGCCCTTGTGGAAGTAGTCGTCCTCGGGACGCACGAAGTCGACCATGAACCCTCCTGGCTGTAGTCAACGCCTCGGCCCGGTGCCGCTGCTGTCTAAATGAACGCAGATTTTGTTTAGGAGTGCAAGCTCCGACCGCATGACGGACCCATGGCAGGTGGTGCCG
>NZ_CEVIVD010000011.1:45584-62543 GCF_982290655.1 Protofrankia sp. CiP1_Cm_nod3 | reverse complement strand
GCCCACGGCCGCCCCCGGACCGCCCGTGGCACCGGCGTCGGCGGTGCCGGGCACCGGGGGCGGGGGCGCCACCGCGGCGGCCACCAGCAGGGCCCGGCTGGCCCGCGGCTCCACCGCGACCAGCCTGGCCCGGGGCAGCAGGCCCGCCAGCAGGGCGGTCTTGCCACCCGGGCCGGCGCACAGGTCGACGCTCACCCCGGTGTCCGCGCCGGCCGTGGCCACCCGCGCCAGCGCGGTCACGACCAGCTGGCTGCCCTCGTCCTGTACACCGGCCCGGCCGGCCGAGACCGGCGCGAGCCGCCCCGGATCCCCACCGCCGAGCCGGACCGCGTACGGCGACCACGGGCCGGGCTCGGCGGCCAGCCCGGCATCCCGGGCCGCCCGCAACAGCCCGTCCCGGTCGATCAGGCCGGGACGGGCCACCAGGTGCGTGCTGGGCCGCTCGTCGTCGGCCGCCAGCGCGGCGCGGGTCTGCGCCAGGTCGCCGCCGAGAGCGGCAGCGAACGTCTCGACCACCCAGCGCGGATGCGCGGTGACCGTCGCCAGATGGCCGACCGGGTCCTCGTCGTAGCCGGGCGCGGCCAGCAGCACCGCGAGATCGCCGCCGGTGGCCTCCACCCGGGCGGCGAGGCGGCGCAGCACCGCGTTGGCGAACCGCACCGGCCGTTCGCCGCTGGTCCGGCGGACCAGGTCGACGGTCGAGTCGACCGCGGCCCGCGCCGGCACCCGGGTGTGCAGCAGCTGGTAGGCGCCCAGCCGCAACGCGTCCCGCACCGGCGGGTCCATCTTGTCCACCGGGCGGTTGGCGACCGTGGCGAGCAGCCCGTCCAGGACGCCCGAGGCGCGCAGCGTGCCGTAGGTCAGCTCGGTGGCGAACCCCCGGTCGCGGACGGGCAGCCGGCGGCCGGCCAGCAGCGACGGCAGCAGCAGGTTCGCGTAGGCGCCGCGCTCGTCGACGGCGCGCAGGACCTCCCAGGCGAGCAGCCGGGCGGGGTCGGGCCGGGCGGCCGGCGGGCGGGCCCGCCCCCGCGCCCGGGTGCCCCCGGCGGCGGCCGGGCTCACGCGAACCTCTCGCCGGCGGCGATACGGGCGCCCCGCGCCCAGGCGTCGGCGGCCATGGTGGGACGGCCCTCGGGGCGCACCTCGCCGAGCAGCACGGCCCCGCCGCCGGTTCCTACCGCGATCCGGCCGTGGCCGCCGATGGCGATCTGCCCAGGAGCAAGATCTTCGGCGTCGAAGGGGGCGGCGGTGTCCCCACCGGCGGCGCTTCTCCCGCCACCGCTCCCGCCAGCGCCCTCCTCCGCCGGCACGGCCGCCGTCCGCGCGGCGGTGACGGGACGCACCGGGCCGATCTTGACTCGGTGGTCGCGGAACGTCGTCCAGGCGCCCGGCGCCGGGGTGGCCGCCCGGACCAGCCGGTCGACGCGGTAGGCCGGCGCGGACCAGTCGATCCGCGCGTCGGCGGCGTCGATCTTCGGCGCGGTCGACACCCCGTCGGCGGGCTGCGGCTGGGCCTGCAGCGATCCGCCGGCGATCCCGTCCAGGACCGCGACGAGCAGCCGGGCGCCGGCGTCGGCCAGCCGTTCCAGCAGGTCACCGGCGGTGTCGTGGGGGCCGACGGGCTCGGTCAGCGTCCCGTACACCGGGCCGCTGTCGAGAGCCTCCTCGATCTGGAAGACCGACGCGCCCGTCACGTCGTCGCCGGCCAGCAGGGCGCGCTGCACCGGCGCGGCGCCGCGCCAGGCAGGCAGCAGGGAGAAGTGCAGGTTGACCCAGCCGTGCCGGGGGATGTCCAGGGCGGCCCGGGGCAGCAGCGCGCCGTAGGCCACCACCGGGCAGCAGTCCGGGGCGATCTCGGTGAGGCGGGCGAGGAAGTCCGGGTCACGGGGCCTCTGCGGGGTCAGCACCTCCACGCCCCGCTCCTCGGCGAGCGCCCGCACCGGCGGGTGCGCGACCTTCCGGCCGCGCCCGGCCGGCCGGTCGGGACGGGTCACGACCGCGACGACGTCGTGGCAGGGCGAGTCGAGCAGCGCCCGCAGGCTCGGCAGCGCCACCGCCGGGGTACCGGCGAACACCAGCCGCATCAGCGACCACCCGGCCAGGTCGCTCCCACGGATCCGGTGGAACCTGCGGAAGCCGCGGAATCCGCGGATGGAGACAGACGAGGGCGCACGGTCCAACGCTAATCCCGTCCCGGGCACGTACGGGCCAACGGGTGGCGTGCCGTGGCGCATCCGCGTGCTCCACGGCCTTCCACCACGATCCAGGAGCGCCGGACGCCGCCGGCGCCAGGAGCGCCGGACGCCGCCGGCGGCTGGGAGCGGGAACCGGTCCTCGTCGTCGGCCACGGGTTCCAGCACCGGTTCCAGATGCTCGGACGGCTGGCCCCAGATCCGGCGACAGGCCAGCCCGGGCCGACGGGCTCCAGATGACCCGGACGGCTGGCCCCGGATCCGGCGGCAGCCGGCCCGGGCCGACGGGTTCCGGGTGGTCCGGGCGGCTGATGTGGGCGGGTGCGGCCGGCCCGTGGGGCGCTCCGCGGGGCCGTGCCGCCCGCGGCGGTGCCCGCGCGGGTGCCCGCGCGTCGATCCACCCGGCCGGAGCGTCCCGCCCGGCCAGCCCCGGGCCACCCACCCGGAAAACTTCGGCCCGGAAAGCCCGCACGTAACAGCTGCCCGCTCAATAAACAGACATTTATCGAACAACTTGACAATCAAGAAACAACAAAATCAAGATTTCATCCACCAGTATCACCCAAAATCCATCCGGACATATTTTTCAAAAAACTACGGAGAGCATCCGGCGGGGACTCCCGGTTTTGCGCAGGCGACATCAAGAACAAATAAAAGCCCAGCTCAGCCGGGCCTTTGACAATCGACGTCACAACAGTCATTACTACTGACAGTAATGATGATTTACGTGCCGTGACCCAGTCGGAGGGCCTGCGCCGTTCCGCCCGTGGGAGAACGCTTGTCAAGGCATGGAGCCATAGTTAGGCTGACGGCACAGCGTTGATCCACGGGGGAATCGACTTGGACACGACCACTCGTACCCGCCGTGGGCGACTCACGCTGAAACCGCATTTCCGCCGCTCCCTCAACGTCCCGAAGGTGGTATTCCCATGCCCGCACCAAGTGACGTGGAACAGCTCCTCGACCGCAAAATCGACATCTGCTTCGGCCATGGCGACCAGAATGGCAACGGAGTTCTCGAGGCCGCGGACACCCTCGCCCTGGCGGCGCGCATCATCGCCTACCTCGGCGAGCCGTTCGGCTCCGCCAAGGCGCAGGCGCTGCTGGTCTCGTTCGAGAACTTCTGGGCGCACGTCTCCAAGGAGCTGGACTCCAACCAGGACGGCAAGGTCACCCCGCTGGAGTGGCGTGCCGGCCTGAAGAGCGCCTTCGCCACCGACATCGCCAAGTTCGAGGCCGGCTTCAGACCGCTGGCCCAGGCCCTGTTCGACATCGCCGACCGGGACGGCGACGGCCGCGTCGACGTGGGTGAGTTCGCCAACTTCCAGAAGGCGTTCGGCACCTCCACCACGAACAGCAGGATCGCCTTCGAGAAACTCGACCGCAACGGGGACGGCTCGCTGTCGGTACCCGAACTGGTCACCGCGTGGCAGGAGTTCTACACCAGCACCGACCCGAACGCCCCCGGCAACTGGCTGTTCGGCGACGTCTTCGGCGAGACCGTCTGGGACGGCAGCAAGGTAATACTCTGAATCATTCCCCCTCCCGTGCTGCCGGTGGCCGGAAGAACATTTCCGGCCACCGGCAGCACGCCGGTCATCCCGGGCCTCCCGGCAGCGGGCCGCCGCCAGGAAACCCGCGCCACGTCATATCACGACCATTACGGGGGACGCGCAGCATGAAATCACCGCCGGATCCGGTGGCTGTCGTCGGCATCGGCTGCAGATTCGCCGCCGGTATCGACTCCCCCGCGTCGCTGTGGCGATTCCTGATGGACGGCCGGGTCGCGGCGGGCGACATACCCGACCACCGCTGGGAGGACTACGCCCGCGACCCGCGGACGGCGGCCGTGCTGCGCCGCACCACGGCCCGCGGCTCGTTCATACCCGATATCGCCGGTTTCGACGCCGAGTTCTTCGGGATACCGCCGCGCGAGGCCCGCCTGATAGACCCGCAGCACCGGCTGGCCATGGAAGTCGCCTGGGAGGCGCTGGAACACGCGGGCATACCGCCCGGCACGCTCGCCGGGTCGGACACCGCGGTGTTTGTCGGGATCGGCTCCGACGACTACGGGCGGCGGCTGCTGGAGGACCTGCCCGGCATCGAGGCGTGGACCGGTATCGGCGCGTCGATGTGCGCGGCGGCCAACCGCATCTCGCACGCCCTGGACCTGCGCGGGCCGAGCGTGGCGATCGACACCGCCTGCTCGGCCTCGCTGGTCGCGATCCACCAGGCGGCGCTCAGCCTGCTGCACGACGACGTCCCGCTGGCGCTGGCCGGCGGCGTCATGCTGATGGCCGGGCCGGGGCTCGCTGTCGCGCTCGACGCGGCCGGCGCGACCTCGCCGGACGGCCGGTCGAAACCCTTCGACGCCGCCGCCGACGGCTACGGCCGTGGCGAGGGCTGCGGGTTCGTGGTGCTGCAACGGCTGTCGGCGGCGCGGCGCGACGGCAACCGGGTGCTCGCCCTGCTACGCGGGGGCGCGGTACGCCAGGACGGCCGCACCGACGGCATCATGGCGCCCAGCGGCAGCGCCCAGGAACATCTGCTGCGCCAGGCGTACCGGACCGCCGGGGTGGACCCGGCGACCGTCGGCTACGTCGAGGCGCACGGGACCGGCACCAGGGCGGGCGACCCGGTCGAAGCCGGCGCGCTCGCCGCCGTCATCGGAGGCGCCCGCCCGTCCGGGCAGCCCTGCCTGGTCGGCTCGGTGAAGGCGAACATCGGGCATCTCGAGGCCGCGGCCGGGGCCGCCGGCCTGATCAAGGCCGTGCTGGCCGTGGAGCGGGCGGTCATCCCACCGACGCCGGCCGTCGCCGGCCCGCACCCGGGCATCCCGTGGCACGGCTCGGGGCTGGCGCTGGTCGACACGCCCACCCCGTGGCCGGCAGGCCGGTCACCGGGCCATCCCCGCCGGGCCGGGGTGGCCGGCTACGGCTACGGCGGCACCATCGCGCACCTGGTGGTCGAACAGGCGCCGGCAACGGAACGTGACAGCCGTGGCCGCCAGGACAGCGGTCACAGCCGGCCGCGGCCGGCGGCCGGCCCCCGGATGTACCCGGTATCCGGCCGGGGAGCGGACGCGGTGACGGCCAACGCCGGGCGGCTGCGCGACTGGCTGCTGGCCCATCCCGCGGCGGAGCTGGCCGACGTCGGCCACACCCTCGCCCTGCGCCGGTCGCACCTGGCCCACCGCGCGGTGGTGATCGCCGAGGACCGCGCCGAGCTGCTCGACGGGCTGTCCGCCGTCACCCCGGTACGCGCGCAGCCGGATCTCGGCGACCCGGTGTGGGTGTTCTCCGGGCACGGTGCGCAGTGGCCGGGGATGTGCCGCGACCTGCTCGCGCAGGAGCCGCGGTTCGCCGAGGTGCTCGACAAGCTCGAGGCGGTCTACCGCCACGAGCTCGGCCGTTCCCCGCGGGAGATCCTCACCTGTGACGAGCCGCTGGGTGTGGACCTGGTACAGGCGTCGATCTTCGCCGTGCAGCTCGGACTGAGCGCGCTGTGGCGGTCGTACGGCCTGCGCCCGGCGGCGGTGATCGGGCATTCGGTCGGCGAGATCACCGCCGCGGTCGTCGCCGGGGTGCTGGACGCGGACGACGGCGCCCAGCTGGCCTGCCGCCGCGCCCGGCTGCTGCGCCGGGTGGCGGGCCGGGGCGCGATGGCGATGGTGCCGCTGCCCTTCGCCGAGGCCGAGCGCGCGCTGGCGGACGACCCGCGGGTCAGCGCCGCGATCGAGGCCGGGCCGGGAACCACCGTCGTCTCCGGGATGCCGGCGGCCCTCACCCGGGCGATCGAGCGCTGGGCCGGGCAGGGGCTGACCGTCCGCCGGGTCAACTCCGACGTGGCCTTCCACAGCGCCCAGATGGAACCGCTGTGCGCGCAACTGGCCCGGGCCGCCGCCGATCTGCGGGTCGACCCGCCGGCGGTCCCGCTGTACAGCACGGCGCTGGGCGACCCGAGAAGCCCGGCGGCCCGGGACGCCGGCTACTGGGTCACCAACCTGCGCGCGCCGGTCCGGTTCGCCACCGCGGTGGCCGCCGCGGTGGACGACGGCCACCGGGCCTTCCTGGAGATCTCCACCCATCCGGTCGTGGCCCAGTCCATCGCGGACTGCTCGCCGTCGGCGGTCGTCGCGTACTCGTTGCGCCGCGACCGGCCGGCGCGGCGCTGCCTGCTGGAGAACCTGGCCGCCCTGTACCGCCGTGGCGCCCCGGTCGACTGGTCGATGCTGCACACCGACGGTGACCTGGTGGACCTGGTGGACCTGCCAACCTACGCGTGGCAGCACGAGCGGCACTGGGCCGAGCACTCCCCGGCCGCGACGGGCGGAACCGGCGCCGGCCACGACCCGGCGAGCCACACGCTGCTGGGCACCAGCCCGTTCACCGTGCACGGGCCCGTCCCGACCAGGGTGTGGCGAACCCACCTGGACCACGGCAGCCGGCCCTACCCGGGCGACCACCCGGTGGCGGGCAGCGAGATCGTGCCGGCGGCGGTGCTGCTGAACACCTTCCTGCGGGCGGCGGGCACCCGCGCGCTGCGCGAGGTGTCGCTGCTGGTACCGGTCGCCACCGCGCCGGCCCGGGAGATCCAGGTGACCTGCCAGGACGCCTCGCTGCGGCTGTCGTCCAGCGTGGACGGCGCGTGGCTGACCCACACCGTGGCGACGGTCGACACCGACCGCCCGGTGCGCACGGCCGCCCCCGCGCCGTCGGCCGGCACCCACGTGGATCCGGGGTTCGTCACCGACCGGCTGGCCGCGCTCGGCGTGACCTCGATGGGCCTGCCATGGCGGGTGACGCGGCTGCGCCGCCACGACGGCCCGTCCGCCGCCTCATCCGCCACTCCGTCCGCCACCCTGTTCGCTGTGGTAACCGCCGGTGACGGGCCGCCAGACGGTAGGACGTCGTGGGCGACGGTGCTCGACGCCGTGCTGTCCACGGCGTCGGTGGTCTTCCCCGGCCCGCCCGTCCTGCGGATGCCGGCCCGGATCGGGCGGCTGGCGCTGGCCGTCGACGAGCCACCGGCGGAGGTGGCCTTCACGGTGCGGGTACGCGGCACCGGAACCGACGGCGGGACCAGCGGCGACGACAGCGGCGACGACAGGGACGGCGACAGGGACACCGTAGACGTCGACGTCAGCGACCGGGCCGGCCGCCCTGTCGCCGTGATCCGGGCGCTGCGCTTCGGCACCCCCGAGGGACCACCACGGACCGCCGCGCACCTGCTCCACGAGGTCGCCTGGCAGCCGCTGGAACCGGCAGCGGGCCCCGCGTCCATCACTCGGGTAGCAACGCTCAGTTACGACCCCGGGCTTGCCGCGCTGCTGGCCGGGCGGGGTGGGCCCGCTGGGCCGGGCCTGCTGGGCCAGGCCGGCGGCCCGGGCGCGATCAGGCTGGTCACCGGGCCGGGCACAGCCGACGCGGTCGTGTTCACCGCCTGGCCGCAGGCCGGTGAGGAGCCGGCCGACGCGGTGGTACGGCTGGCGGGCCGGCTGCGCACGGTGCTGCGGGAGCACCCGACGGCCAGGATCTGGTGCGTCACCCACGGCGCACGGGCGGCCGAGGACGCCACCGGGCTGGCACAGACCGCGCTGTGGGGGCTGGGCCGTATCGCGGCCGGCGAGTACCCCGACCGCTGGGGCGGCCTGGTGGACCTGCCCGCGGATCCGTCCGCCGCGGACATCGCCGTCCTGGCCGGCCTGCTCGGGCAGCGCCGGGACGAGGACGTCATCGCGATCGCCGACGGCCGGGCCGAGGCCACCCGGCTGGTGCCCGCCGCCGGCACCGCCGCGGGCGGGCCGCGCTGCCGCCCGGACGGCACCTACCTGATCACCGGTGGTACCGGCGCGCTCGGCCGGCGCGTCGCCCGCTGGCTGGCTGCCCGGGGGGCGCGCCGGCTGCTGCTGCTCGGCCGGGCGCCGGCGCCGCCACGGGCCCGCGGTGACTTCCGGGCCGCGATCGAGGCCGAGGGCGCCACGGTGCGGGTGCTCTCCGCCGACGTCGCCGACCGGGAGGAGCTGCTCGCCGCGCTGGCGGGCGCCGACGACCTGCCGCCGGTGGCCGGTGTCGTGCACGCGGCCGGCGTGGTCCACAGTGCGCCGATCGACGCGCTCGACGAACGGTCGCTGCGGGCGGTCATGCGGCCGAAGGTGGCCGGCGCGCTCGTCCTGCACGAGCTGTTCCCACCGGGCAGCGTGGACTTCTTCGTGCTGTTCTCCTCCGCCGGCGGCCTGCTGCACCTGCCCGGCCAGGCGGCCTACGCCGCCGGCAACGCCTTCCTCGACGGGCTGGCCCGGCACCGCCGCGCCGCCGGCGACGATCACGCGGTGTCGCTGGCCTGGACGAGCTGGCGTGGCCTGGGCATGGCGGCCGCCGCGGCCTCCGCGGCCACTGTCGACGCCGAACTGCGCGCCCGGGCCGCTGGCGACGTCACCGCGGACGACGCGCTGCGCGCCTGGGGCGGCGTCCATCCTGGTCTCGGGGCGAACGTCGCCGTGCTCACCGTGCTGCCCGGCGCGGCCCCGGCGGCCGTGCTGCGCGCGCTGGCCGCCGCGCCGCCGGCCACGGCGGTGGAGTGGGCCGCGCTGCCGGACACGCAACGCCTCGAGCTGGTCACCGCACAGGTCCGGGACGCGGCGGCGGACGTGCTCGGGCTGCCGTCCGAGCGGGTGGACACGCACCGCCCGCTGACCGAGAGCGGGCTGGACTCGCTGCTGGCGGTGGCGCTGCGCGTCCAGCTCACCGAACGGCTCGGTGTCGCGGCCGCGCCGACACTGCTGTGGCACCACCCCACCGTCGCGGCGATCGCCAGCCATCTCGCGTCCACCGTGCCCGCGTCCACCGGGGCGGAACCGGTGCCACAACCGGAGCCGGAACCGGTGCCACAACCGGAGCCGGAGCCGGAACGGCGGCCCGCGCCACCTCCGGCGCGGGAACCCACGCAGCAGCCAGAAAGGGCCCAGCCATGACCAGCGACGAGGACCTGCTCACCTTCGCCGGCAATCCGATCGAGTACTTCGGGCACTCACGGCTGGCGATGCACACCCTTGCGCCGCGGCGGCTGGCCGAGCTGCAGCTGGCCGCGCTCAAGCTCCGGTTCGCGGCGTTACGGGACCGTATCCCGATCCTGCGCACCCTGGCCGAGGAACAGGGCATCGACGAGATCCGCTCGCTCGACGACGCCGCCCCGCTGCTGTTCCCGCACACCGTGTACAAGTCCTATCCGGCCCGGCTGCTGGTGGACAACCGGTTCGACCGGCTGACCACCTGGCTGTCCCGCCTGGTCACGGTGGACCTCTCCGGGCTGGACACCACCGGCTGCGCCTCGATCGACGGGTGGCTGGACCTCATCGACGCCAGCACCGAGCTCCGGCTGGCGCACTCCTCCGGCACCACCGGCACGATGTCGTTCATCCCGCACTCGGCCGTCGAGTACGACCGGCTGTACGAGATCGTCCGGCTGGACGTCATCCCGGACCGCGACCCCGAGGGGGTCGACGTGGTGTGGCCGAGCTTCCGCTCCGGCCGCAGCGGGATCGCCCGGCACGCCACCGCGATGGCTGAGCAGATCGCCGGGCATCCCGACCGGTTCCACACCCTGCACCCCGGGCTGCTCAGCGCGGACGTGATGTTCCTGGCCGGGCGGCTGCGGGCCGCCGCCGCCCGGGGCGAGCTCGACCGGGTCGAGATCAGCCCGGCCATGCGGCAGCGCAGGGCCGAGTTCGAGGACGCGCTGCACGCCACCGGCCGCGGGATGGGCGAGTTCGTCGAGCGGCTGGCCGACACGCTGCGCGGCCGGCGGGTGGCCTCCCTGAGCACCTGGGACGTCTTCCACGGCATGGCGGGGGCCGGCGCCGCGCGCGGGCTGCGCGAGCTGTTCGCGCCGGACTCGGTGGTCTTCCCCGGCGGCGGTTCCAAGGCGGGTGTGCTGCCGGACGACTGGGCGCGGGGGGTGGCCGGCTTCTTCGGCGTGCCCCAGCTGCAGCTCGTGTACGCGATGGTGGAGGTGATCTCGCTGAACCTGCTGTGCGAGAACGCCGGCTACCACCTGGAGCCATGGCTGATCTTCTACCTGCTCGACCCCGGCACCGGGCTGCCGCTGCCCCGGACGGGCACCCGGACCGGCCGCGCGGCCTTCCTCGACCTCACCGCCGAGATCCACTGGGGCGGCTTCGTCTCCGGGGACGAGGTCACCGTGACCTGGGACCCCTGCCCGTGTGGCCGCACCACCCCGCGGCTGGGCACCCGGATCGGCCGGTTCGGCGGCACCCGCGGCGATGACAAGATCACTTGCGCGGCGACCACCGAGGCGCTGGGTGAGGCGCTGGAGTTCCTCAACGGGGCGCTGGTCTAGATGCCGGCACCACTGATCCCCGCGTTCGTCCGGGGTGAGCTGCGTACCGCCGGCCCGGTCGAGTCCGCCGCCGGTTTCGCCGCGCCGGATCCGCTCGGCCTGCTCGACACGCTCCCGCTGCGCGACCCCGCGCGCATGGCCGAGCTGCAGTCGGTGCCGCTGACGGAGATCATCGATCTGCTCGGCGAGGTCGGCGCCAGGCTGTCGGTGCCGGACAACCCGTTCCTGGCCGAGGCGCTGGACCAGCTCGCGGCCTACTCGGACCTGACACCGGCCCTGCTGCGCTCCACCTACCGGCAGTTGCCGTCGCTGTTCGAGCCGGGCCTGGTCCGCTCGGTCGCCGAGCGCACCGTGGGCACCCGCTTCCTGGACGGCTGGGCCGACGTCGGCGCCGGGGCGGTCCGCGCGTTCGGCTCCCGCTGCGTGCACATCATCGCCGGCAACAACCCGATCATCGCCGCGATCACCATCGTGCGCAGCGCGATCACCCGGTGCGACACGATCATCAAGAGCCCGTCCAACGACCCGCTCACCGCGCTGGCCATCGCCCGGACGATCGCCGAGACCGCCCCCGGGCACCCGCTCACCCGGCACCTGAGCGTCGTGTACTGGAAGGGCGGCGACGAGCGGTTCGAGCGCGCCCTCTACCACCCGGCACAGGTGGAGAAGATCGTCGCCTGGGGCGGGCTGGCCTCCGTCCAGCACGTCACCCGCTACATCCGGCCCGGGCTGGAACTCGTCCCGCTCGACCCGAAGCTCAGCGCCACCGTCATCGGCGCGCAGGCCTTCGCCGACGCGGCGAGCATGGCCGCCACCGCCCGGCTGGCCGCCGCCGACGTCGGCGTGCTCAACCAGGAAGGCTGCTTCAACGCCCGGGTGATCTACGTCGTCACCGGCACCGGCCCGGCCGGGGTGGCCCTGGCCAACCGGTGGGGACAACTGCTCTACGACGCCGTCCAGGCGCTGCCGGAACAGGTCAGCACCCCGGCCCGCCGTTTCGACCCCGACCTGCGGGCCGACCTGCGGGTGCTGCGCGCGGACACCGACTTCTACCGGGTGATCGGCGGCAGGGCCGACGAGGGCGCGGTGGTGGTCTCACAGCTGCCCGACCCCGTCGACTTCCACCAGACGCTGTCCGGACGGGTGGCCAACGTCGTCCCGGTCGACGACGTCGCGGACGCGGTCCGCGCGATGAACGCCTACACCCAGACCGTGGGGGTGTACCCGGAATCGCTCAAACGGCAGCTGCGCGACACAGCTCCGCTGTACGGGGCGCAACGGCTGGTCTCGCTGGGCTACGCGACGCGTTTCCGCGCGGACCTCCCCCAGGACGCCATGGAGCCCACCCGGCGGATGGTCAAGTGGATCGTGGACGAGACCTACCACCCGGAGCTGACCCACCCGCTGGAGCACCTGCGTCCCGGGAGCGGGCGGCGGGAAGCCGACCAGGAAGCCGAAGTGGCCCGGTGACCAGGAACACGAACAAGATCGCGGCTGGCGAGGACGTGGCCGGAAGGCCGGACACGGCCGAGAGACCGGACGTGGCCGAGAGCGGCGCCGGGAACGGGACGGCGGGCGGGGGCACGGGCAGCGCGCGGAGCGTGACCGCGGCTGTACGGCGGCTCATCGCAGACTTCGACCACCACGACCCGGCCTTCGACCCGGAGACGGCCATCGCCGTGCACCGGGGCATCCGGGAACGCGGCCGGGTCGTCCGTTCCCGGGCGTACGGCGGGATCTGGATCCTGTCCCACTACGACGACGTGGCGACCGCGCTGAAGGACCACGAGACCTTCAGCTCCGCGTCCGGGGTGTTCTTCCCCCGGGCGGCGGGGACCCCGCGGTTCGCGCCGCTGGAATACGACCCCCCCGAGCACACCACCTTCCGCGCCCTGATGCGGCCACCGTTCCTGGCGGCCCGGGCCCAGGACCTGCGACCGGCGGTGTCCGCCCTGGTGGCACGGCTGCTGCGACCGGTGGTGGAACGCGGGCACGGCGACCTGGTCGCGGAACTGGCCGTACCGCTGCCGCTGGCCGTGGTCGGCCTCGCCGTCGGTTTCTCCCCGGACGCGCAGCAACGCATCCGGCGGCTGACCGCGAACACCTGGTCGAGAATGCCCACCGACGACAGCCCCGACGGCTTCTGGCCGCCGTTCGCCGAGCTGTTCCGCGCCGAGATCCAACGGGCCCGCGCCGACCCCGGCGAGGACTACCTGTCCGCCCTGGTGCGGTCGGACTTCGACGGCCGGCCGGTCACCGACGCCGAGCTGCACGTGATGCTGGTCGCCTTCGCCATCGCCGGCCACGAGACGTCGATGAACACGCTCGCGCACCTGCTCTGGCAGCTCGCCCGACGTCCCGACCTCCAGGACGAGCTGCGCGGACGGCCCGAGCTGATGCCGGTGGCGGTGGAGGAGACGCTGCGGCTGTGGACGCCGGTGGACCACGGCACCCGGCTGACGACCAGGCCCGTGGAGATCGCCGGTACGACGATCCCCGCCGGCGCGCGGGTCGTGCTGCTCACCGGGGCGGCGAACCGGGACCCGGCGAAGTTCCCCGGCCCCGACGAGTTCCGGCTGGACCGGGACCCGGTCCGGCACCTGACCTTCGGCCAGGGCGCGCACTTCTGCATCGGCGCGCACCACGCCCGCACGGAGTTCCTCGCCGTCCTGGCCGAACTGGCCCGGCATCCGAACTACCGGCTCACCGGCCAGCCACGCCGCTACTTCGAGAACGGCCGGCACATCTGCCTCGACCGGCTGCCTGTCGCGTTCGGCTGACCGTGGGGCGTCCTCCCGCTCGGCGCGGCCCGTCCGGGACCGCCGGGCGGGGAAGGCACGGCCCCGGCTGGGAAGCGGAGGCCCGTCACCCGGCCGAGCGGCGAGGAGCCGGCCGGCCAGGGCTGGCCGGCCTGGACGGTCAGCGGGCGCGGCCGAACAGCGGGTGCGGGGACACCTTCACCGCCGGCGGAGCCTGCCCGGCCCACTCCGCCTCGCGGATGGCCTTCATGGCCGCCTTCTTCGTCTCCGAATCCAGCCGGTCGATGAACAGCACCCCGTCGAGATGGTCGGTCTCATGCTGGACGCAGCGTGACAGCAGGCCGCTGCCCTCGATCGTGACAGGATCGCCGTGGACGTTCTGGCCGACCGCGATCACCCGCTCCGGCCGTCTCAGCTCGAAGGAGAGGCCGGGCAGGGACAGGCAGCCCTCCTCGCCGTCCATCAGCTCCTCGCTGAACGGCCCGAGGACGGGGTTGACCAGGTGGCCCACCTCGCCGTCCACGTCGTAGGTGAACACCCGCAGCGACACCCCGAGCTGCGGCGCGGCCAGCCCGACCCCACCCGCCTCGTGCATGCTCTCGACGAGGTCGTCGACCAGGCGGCGGAGCTCCTTGTCGAAGGTGGTGACCAGTTCGGCCACCGTCCGCAGCACCGGGTCCCCCAACAGCCGGATCTCTCGGACCGTCACTGCCGCACCTCTTCCCGACCGCTTCCCGCGCCCTCTTCCCGCGCCCGCAACATGTATCCATCAAAATACACGTCCATCAGGAACGAATTTATTACACTAAGTAACTTACGCGAGACATGGTCATCACGGCATCATCACAGCAAGGTGATCGGATCGGGGACGACCCGCACCGGTGGGGAGCGGCGGGCGTCGAGGACGCCGCTGGCCGCCTTGAGCGCGGCGGCGAGCTGCTGCCCCTGTGCCCTGGGGACCCGCACCAGGACACGCTCCCACCGCTGCCCGGCGGGCTCCGGCACGTCCGCGTCCTCGGCGCCGGCGGGCCGGGCCGCCCTCCCCGCGGGGGCGGACCGACCTGTCCCGCCGGCGGGAGCGGGCCGGCCCGCCGGCCCGGCGCCGGCCGGGCGGTCCGCCTCGTCCAGCGGGACCGGGCCGAGCACGTCGGCGCCGGCGGGCAGCCGCGCCGCCGCGACCAGGTCGGCAACCGCGCCGGCGGCGCCCTCGACGGCGATGACGCGGGTGGCCGGCGGGAAGCCGAGGGCGGCCCGCTCGTCCGCCTCCCGCCGGACGAACCAGGCCGGGTCCCAGCGGGTCAGCGCCTGGACCACCGCGAGCCCGGCGTCGGCGACGACGACGACCCGGCCGCCGTCGGCCGCGGGCCGGGCGAGCGCCGCCGCCGCGCACCACCGGCGCAGCGTCTCCTCGGCCGCGCGCAGGTCCGGGCGGCCCAGCAGCGCCCAGGTGTCGAGCAGCAGGACCGCGCCGTACCCGCCGTCGGCCACCGGCTCGGCCCCCGGGGTGGCCACCACCAGCGCGGGCTCCGCCGCGACGGCCGCCAGCACGCCGTCACGGCCGGAGGTGCGCACGACGGCCCCGGGGAAGGCACGTCCCAGCTCCTCGGCGGTGCGCCGGTCCCCGACGACGCTCGCCCGGAAGCGGACGTCCCGGCAGTACGGGCACCGCCACCCGGCCTCGGCCGGGACGGCCACCGAAGATCCGCCCAGGACGGCCGCCGGCAGTCCGCCCGGACGGGCACCGGCGGTCCGCCCGGGACGGGCGCGGAAGGCCTGGTGGGCCATCCGCCGGCGCCGGCGCCGGTGGCGGCCCCGGGCTGCGGGTGGTGGGCGTCGGGCCGCGCGCCGACCGCCACCCGCGCGCACCAGCCGCAGGACGGCGGCCCGGAGCCGCCGTGGCGTCCCAGCGGCCCCCGGCAGTGCCGGCAGCGGGCCGGCCGCCGGCAGCCCGCGCAGGCCAGCGACGGCTGGTACCCGCGCCGCGGCACCTGCACGAGGACCGGCGCGCCCGCGGCCAGCGCCTCCCGGGCGGCACGCCAGGCCAGCGACGGCAGCCGCGCCGCCCGCGCCGCCGGATCCCGGGCCTGTTCGGTCTGCGACCCCGTCGCCTCGACCCGGGGCGCGGCGGCCCGGAGCACCGGGCGCGGCGCGGCCATGGCCGAGGCCCAGCCGACACGGACCATCGCCTCGGCGTCGGTCGACGGCGACCAGCCACCGACGATCAACGCCGCCCGCTGCTGGCGGGCGCGCAGCACGGCGACGTCCCGCACGTGCGGGTAGGGAGCGCGCGGCTCGGCGTGCAGGTCGTCCCCGTCGTCCCAGACGACGATCAGCCCGAGGTCCGCGACCGGGGCGAACACGGCCGCCCTGGTCCCCACGACGACCCGGGCCTGCCCGCGGCGGACGGCGAGGAAGCGTCGGTAGCGTTCGGCCGGGCCGAGATCGGCACGCAGTGTGACGAAATCGGCCGGGTCGAGCACGTCCGCCAGCGCGGCGGCGACCCGGTCGACGTCCCGGTGGTCGGGCACGACGACCACCGCCCCGCGGGCGGACGCCACCGTGGCGGCCACGGCCGCGGCGACCATCGACGGCCAGGACGGCCCGGGCAGCGCCCACCACACGACCCGGGGGCTGCCACCGGCCCGCAGGGCCGCCAGCGTCCGCTCCCCGTCGGGGTAGTCCGCCCAGGCGCCGGGCAGACCCGCCCGCGCCGCCGCCACCGTCCCGGCCGCCACCGTCCCGGCCGCCACCGTCCCGCTCGCCGCCGTCCCGCTCGCCGTGATCTGTGCTGGCGGCTCCCCATCGGGGTGGATCACCCTGGCGCCGGACACCGCCGCTCCGGCTCCCGTGATCCCACCCACCGTCGGCCCGGCCGCCGTCGTCCGTGCCGGTGGGTCAGCCGGTGCCGGCGGGCCGGCGGGGGGCGTCGAGCTGGCGGGAGGCTCCTCCTGTGCCCGGGCCTCCTTCTCCACCCGGGCGTGCCGGGGTGGGACGGCGAGCCGGAGCACGTCGGCGACCGTGCCCGCGTAACGGTCGGCCACCGCCCGGGCCAGCTCGGCGATCTCGGGGGCGAGGACCGGCTCCGCGGAGGTGACCCGGGCCAGGAAGGCGAGCCGGCCGGTGTGCTCGGAACGCTCACGGCGTTCGAGGATGAAACCGTCCAGCAGCCGGCCGGCGAACCGGACCCGGACCCGGGCACCGGGAACGGCCTCCTGCGCCCACTGCCGCGGCACCAGGTAGTCGAACGGCCGGTCCAGATGGGCGTGCCCGACGTCCACCGCGACCTGGGCGACCGGCAGCTCGCTCGCGGCGACCGGCGCCCCCGCGGCGACGGCCCTCCTGCCAGCACTCACCCGAGGGGACGCCGGCCGGGGCGAGCGGGTACCGCGGGTGGCCGGCACGCCGGCGCCCGCCCCCGGGGCAGCTACGCCGGCCGCCGGTAGGGACATGCCGGCAGCCGGCCCAGCAGCCGGCCCAGCAGCCGGCATGGCGGCCAGGCCGGCCGTCGGGCCGGCCGAGGCGTCCAGCCCGCTGAAGACCCCAAGCTGTTCGGGCATACCCGTTTGGTACCAGCCCCCTACGACAGATCGTCCGCGCCCCCACGCGGACACCGGCCCCGGACGCGACAACCCCGAAACCCCGCGAAGCGG